>JAVHLO010000460.1 GCA_031082105.1 Planctomycetota bacterium | reverse complement strand
GCTCGAGAACCGGGCGGGGTGTTGAAGGGGCGGGGGAATTCGGCGCGCGTCCGACTATAATTCCGCGGATTGCCGGCGCAGCGTCATGGGCTTGAGGGGCCGTGGGGAGCCGAGGTTCATCACAAAGGACACGAAGAAGGACACGAAGGACACGCCGCGCGAGGTAGGCCCGGCAACCATCGACTCGACAGGAAGCGGTCTTGCCTCAGGCGGCCCGACCATCAGATCGGCGGAACTCGACGAGTTGACCCGGGCCTTCGCCGATCGCTACGTCGGCCTGCTCGCTTCCGCCCGCGACGCCCTCAAGAAGGACAATCCCGACGTGGTGCAGTGCCGCGAAGCGCAGGACTTGCTGGTGGACGGCGCCACGAACGTCTACGACATTGCCACAAACGCCGACTCATTCACGCGGGTGCTCGACCTGATTGTGGTCACCACATTGGTCAGCCAGGTATGGATCGACGACGACAGGGCGACCGAGGTCTTCGGGGACCGGGCAGAGATGCTGATTCGCGCCCTGCACCACGGCCGGGTGGAGACATGGGCGCTGGCGGCCCAGGTGCTCCGTCCCGACCAGCTCGACCTGCTCGACTACCTGCTCTGGGACTGGCGGCGCCACAACCCGGACATGGTCCGGGCGTATTCTGTCCGCTTTTCCAACTTTGCCACCGGCCGCGGCAAGTCCGCCGACGCCGAGGTGCTCGCGGCCGGCGGGCTGTTCGGCAATGTCGGACAGGCGGGGCAGGCCATCGAGGAGACCCGCCTGCTCACCGAGCGGATGTTCTACCAACTCAAGCGCGGGCCCGCCCTGCTGCGCTGGCATGCCGAGGCGCTGCAAGATACGACGCTCGCCACCCCCGGGGTCGGCGGGGCCGTCGCTGACATACGTCGCCTGACCGATCAGGTCGAGCAACTGCCGAAGAATATCGCCGCCGAGCGGCAAGCCCTGCTCGCTGCGCTGGACGAGCGGATGGATCGGGCGGACGCGACAGTCGACAAAGTGAAGGCCACCATAAACGAGGCGAACCAGTTTGTCACCGCCCTGGGACCGGCCAGCGAATCACTCAGAAAGACGTTCGAGACGGCAGATGCCCTCTTTGCCCGGTACGATTCGTGGTACAGGTTGATCCCCCCCGCGGGATCACGCATCTACGACATCCGCGACTACATAGAGTTCATGAAGGAACTGGCGCTAACCTCGGACAAGGTGAACGATGCGCTCAAGTCGTCGAACGAATTGCTCGGATCCTCGGAATGGGACCGCCGGGTTCAGCAGGTGAACGAGTCGGCCGACGAGCGGGTGAAGAGGGCGGTCGGGCAGAGCCAACAGGTCGTGAACAACTTCTTCGGGCAGGCCTATGCCGGCTTGGTAGTTCTGTTTGTGATACTCATCATCTGCCTGGCGACTGCCTTCGTGTTGATGCGGCGACTCATCAAGCGGGTAGCGGGCAACGCGGCGGGACTGAGGTCGGAGCGGGATCACGCCGTTGGCCACAAGTCCGGCCCGGGGGTCAACGCGGGAGGAGCGGGTCGAGAGGGGGTGTCCGGATGAAGCGACTGCCCGTAACGGTTGCCATGGCTCTCATCTGTGCCCTCGCGACGGGCTGTTCAGTACCGCCGGCAAGCGGCGGCCAGATTGCCGACAGGGTCGTCCCCACCCCAGCGGGCGCCGGAAGTGCTGTGGATGCCGCGACTACCTCGTTTGACACGTTGCCGCCCTATGCGCCCGTAACTGGTCTCACGGGGAAGATAACCAGCATCGGGGCGTCCACGACCACTCATCTTGTGGCCCGCCTTGCCGTCGAGTTTCGGAAAACATACCCAGACGTGACACTCCAAGTCACCGCCAGCCCGATAAGCATCGGCCCTGCGGCGCTCCTGGAGGGCCGGGCCGACCTTGTGCCGATGAGCCGGCCGCTCACGCCCGAGGAGGTCCAGAGTTTCACAGGGAAGTACGGCTACCCGCCCACTGAGATCAAGGTGGCCGCCGATGCATTGGCGATCTACGTCGGGAAGAAGAACCCGGTGCCGGGGCTGACGCTTGGCCAATTGGACGAGATCTTCTCCCAGGCACAGCGCATCGGCGGCATTTCGATCGAGACCTGGGGCCAGGTCGGACTCACGGACGAGTGGGCCGATCTCCCGATCTCTCTCTATGGCTACGGTCCGGAAGAAGGCGCCCACCAGATCTTTCGTCGACAAGTGCTGCATGACACCCCGTTTCGGTTGTCGTTGCGGGCTGAGGGCGGCGGGTCGTCGATTGTGCAAGGAGTCGCCGCGAATCCAGGGGCGATCGGGTTTGCCAGCATCTTCTTCTCCTGCAAGGGAGTGCGGGTGGTTCCGCTGGCCGGGGCCGATGGGCGCTTCTATGCCCCCACAGCCGAGAATGTCCTCAGTCTTCAGTACCCGCTGACCCGGTTCCTCTACATCTGTGTGAACAAACCCCCGCGCCAGCCTTTCGGCGGCCCGGCGGCGGAGTTCTTGCGGTTCCTGCTCTCGCGAGAAGGGCAGGAAATCGTTGCCGACAGGGGCAACTTCCCCCTCGATGCCGCGACCGTGAACGAAGGCCGGCGCAGGCTGGCGGAGTGATCGGTCAAGCCTTCGATTGCCGGGTTCGAGTTGCAGGACATCCGACGAGTCCCGGAGGGACGACTGAGCCTATTTGAGTATCGCCATGAAACGAATCAGGACATTCGCGTTTTGGAGTACCCTTACTCTCTTCGCGAGCTTTCTTCCGGGTTGCATCGGCGGGGCTCGCGGGGTCTACTATGGAGGCGTCAATTCAGTCCGCGATCCTGAGATTGTTGTTGACATGCCCTGGCGCCTTGAGCCTGGCGAGGACCTTCCGGTCTATGTCGTCCTCAAAGACGCGGAGCACACAAGCGCATCACTCTCCGGGTTTCGGGTCGAGGTGCTCCGGCGCGACGGGAAAACTGAGCCCGCCACCTGGCATTGGGAGTGGGTCGGAGGCAACGATATATATGCG
>JAVHLO010000045.1 GCA_031082105.1 Planctomycetota bacterium | reverse complement strand
CCCCCTGGGAGAGGGGAGAAAGGACAGCACCCATGCCTCGCGTACTGATCTCAGTCATTGGCGGCGCGGACTGCAGCGCCGCGGAAGCCGCGGTCGCCGAGCAGGTCGGCGCCGAGATCGCGCGCGCGGGCGCGGTCCTAGTCACCGGTGGGCTGTCTGGGGTAATGGAGGCCGTGTCGCGCGGCGCCCACAAGGCGGGCGGGCTCGTCGTCGGCATCCTGCCCGGCGGCAGCGCGCGCGACGCTAATCGTTACGTGGATGTCCCGGTCGTCACCGGCCTGGGCGACGCGCGCAACGTGATCGTTGCGGGTTCTGGCGCGGGGGTGATAGCGATCGGCGGGTCGCTCGGCACGTTGACCGAGATCGCGTTCGCGCTCAAGCGCGGGATCCCGGTCGTGGGGCTGGGGACGTGGGAGCTGGACCGCGTTCGGGCAGGTGGTGCAGAGATCATCCGGGCCGATACGCCAAAACAGGCGGTTGAGATCATCCTCAAAAGATGAGGACAGAGGACAGAACAGGCAATCTGTCTCTGCATTGTCCGAATCCTCGTGCTTCCCTCTTCCGCACAACGGAGCCGTCGCCAAAGACAACCCTGTCGATTCCTTGAAGCTGAGGCGCCTCCGTGCCCTCTGTGTCTCTGTGGTTTCTTCAGTTGCGGCTACTGCGCGGTGAGGGTTCGTGGCTGACTCGACTCCGCTATCTTCCGCAGGTATTGCGAACATCGCGGGGCTGTCCCGCCAAGGACGGACTCGCCCGGGCGAAGGCATCTACTTCTCTTCCTGCTCGTCGTCGCCGTCTTTCTTCTTGTCCCGGAACGCCAGCACACGCAGCACCACGCTCGGAGGCGGCCAGATCTGCATCGTCGTGAAGAGCAACCGGTGCACGCTGATCGACTCGACCGGCTTGACCTCCTGGAACAGCCGCAGAAAGACGACGGAAGTGGCAAGCCGGAGCAGTCCCGAGAGCAGGAAGAGCGTCTGGAGGTTGGAGGCGAAACAGACACTGAAATCGCCGATACCGATCCTGTTGGGAAGGCTGTTGACGATCAGCCCGCCGGCGACCGCTCCAGTGAAAATTGCCATCCCGTTTATCAGGCTGGAATAACCGGTACACCGCGCGCGCTTCGGCGGGGTCACCGCGTCGAACAGGAAATTCGATGCGCTCAGCGAGAACCCGCCCCACGCGAACCCGGCGGCCGCCTGGACGAACAGAAGGTAGTAGTAGTTCCGGGACAGCGTCCACAGGATCGGCACGATTGGAACGAGCAGCCCCGCCAGCGTGAGCGCCTTCTTGTTGCCGTACTTGTCGCCGACCTTGCCCCAGGAACGCAGCGTGAACAGCGTCGCCAGCACCGCCACGCCGTTCGATACCATGAACTGCCGGTAGGTGAACCCCAGCTCCCTCAGCATGTAGACCGCGAAGAACGGCGCGGAGATGTGCACGCAGAACGTGAAGATCGCGACGTAGAAGACGAACCGGCCGAAGTTCGCCCTCGGCGCGCGAGAGAGAAAATCCCAGAGGGTGAACCGGTCTTCCTTTGCATGCATGTACGTCGGTTCGAATTTCCTTCCGAGACAGAAGATCGAGACCGCGCGCGCCGCGAACGCGAGTCCGAACAGGACGCAGAAACCCGCGACCGTGTGGCCGCGGTCCGCGAACGCCTGGAGAATCAGCCCGCCGGCGACATAGGCGATGAAGCTCGCCACCTGCGTCAGGCTCGTCCGCTTTCCGAAGTAGAGCCCGCGCTCGTCCGGCTTGACGAGATCGCCCATCCAACTGTTCCACGCCGGCACGGTCAGCGAGACGAACCCGACGTAGAGCGCCCAGAAGACGATGAGCGCGACCGGCGCAGATGGACCGAACAGGAACGGCGAGAGCGCGATCGGTATCCAGGCAAGCGCCTGCACCGTGGACCCGGAAACGGCTACGAGCTTGCGCCTCTTGACGGTATCGGCGAGGGTGACGCCCACGAGTTGAAACAATGCGCCAACCGCCTGTGGGATGGCGGTGAGGAGGCCGATCTGCGTGTTGGTCGCGTTGAGGAAGACCGCGAACGGGCTGATATACGAGTCGCCGAGCCCGACCATGACGGAATAGGCGCAGCCGTCGCCGATCGAGTAGGTGAGGCTCCGCTTGCGGACTTCCTCGCTCATCTCTGTCGGCGCGGCGGCGGCAGCGGTTGCTGTTCCGGTCGTATCGGTGGTCCCGGCGCCCGAAGACGCACTTCCTCCGGTGTTGTCCATCTTTGGTTCCGCTGAGAATCCACCCTGCGTGTCGTGCCGAACTCGGTTTCCTCCGCAGGCGGATCCGCTGCGGTGGATGGATTCTACTCTACCAAGGCGAGAAGATGCTGAAACAAGTTCAGCATGACAGAATAGGCGTTCTCAGCAGTGTCCTTTCTTTGGCTATCTTGGCTGCGCCCCGCCGCGACGAGGCAGGATTTTTCCCGCGGGCATCATCACGACCTTTCCCTCCTGTCCGGCCCTTCGCTGAAGGAGATGCCCCCGACTGCGGTCGGGGCATGACAGCAATTGAAGTTCATGAACAAGTCGGCCCAACCGGCTCACCCGGCAAAACCGGCGAAACCAGCCCAACCGGCCTGGGCGCTACACGCTGACCTTCACCACGAGCGCCGCGGCGCTGTCTCCGGCCGCGCAGCCGGCGAAGAGCCCGTAGCCGCCGCCGACGAGCGCAAGCTCCTCGATGAGCTCGATCGTCGCCCGCATGCCGGTCGGCGCCTGCGGGTGGCCCCAGATGATCGAGGAACCGTAGTTGTTCATCCCCGCAACCGGGATGTCCATCTCGCGCGACATGTAGATATCGTTCACCGCGAACGGATTGTGGGTCTTGACGGCCTTGAGGTCCTTCACGGCGATGCCGGCCCTCTGGAGTGCCAGACGCGCCGCGGGCACCACCGCCGCGGCCATGAAACCCTTCTTCGTGCGCGCCGGGGCGTACGAGACGAGCTGCACTTCCACCTTCTTGTCCTTGGAGAGTTCACGCGCCTTCTCGCGCGTGCAGACGACCATACCGCAGTTCCCGTCGGCCGGATACGTCTGGCAGCCGAACGTGATCGTGCCGCCTTCGAGCACGGGCTTCAACTTCGCGAGACCTTCCCGGGTCGTCGGGAAGACGCCTTCGTCGCTCTTGACCGTCGCGAGCACCTTGCGGCCGGACGGGTCGCGCACTTCCACCGGTGTCACCATGTACCGCTTCTGGAACGCGCAGTCGTCCTTCAGCGCGTCCTGGTATTGGTTGTGTCGCAAGAGCGCCGTCTCTTCCTGCTCTTCCCGTTTGATCCCCGCTTCCTTTGCCACGTTCTCAGCGGTTTGGATCATCGAGTTGTTTGCGAACGGGTCGTGGCCGAAATTATGCCAGACCCAGTCCTCGGAATCGCCGGTCGCGCCGGGCCCGAACGGATTCGGGTAATAGAGGTGCGGCCCATTGGACGTGCGGTCGCACATGATGCAGATCGTCGCCTTGCTCGAGCCGGTCTCGATGTCCTTGCCGGCCAGGCCGATCGAGGTCGCGGAGGTGGCGCACGCCTGGCCGATGACCGGACCCGCGATGCCGGGCGCACCAAGCATTCCTGCGACCCACGGCGCGCCGTAGAAGCAGCACGGCTGCGGGATCGTGAGACCGAGATAAATCCCGTCGAAATTCGCGGGGTCTATCTTCCGCTGGGCAAGCGCCTTCTGTGCGATCTCCGCGGCGAACTTCATCGCATGGAGGTTCGCATAGTTCCCCTGCCACTTGCAGAACGGCGTGGACCAGTACGCGCCGAACGGGATGAACGCGTTCTTCAACATCTTCAGACTCCCAAATACGCTTCCGCAAAGAAATCACGGTCATCGTATCAACGCGCGAATTGTTTGTCAAGCAAAAGGGAAAAGGACCGCGAACATGACCGGTCTGCGCGAGGCGACCGCATGGTGTTCGAATCACACCGCAAAGACGCAGAGGACGCAGAGAAACACGGCTCCTCCAGACGCAGCGTCGCGGAAGAAGCGGGAGGGCCCGGCATATGAGAAAGAGCAGCAGCGGCGATGTGGAGTATGGCGCCGGCTCGGTTCAAGATTCTGACGGTCCGGCAGCCGCCAAGACGCTGCGCGCCATGAAGAAACCAGGTTCGGCTGGATAGTGGAACGGGGACTTCAAAAGACTCCGACGAGACAACAGAATGTCCAGTCTCGTGCCAGTCTCGTCAAGTCCCTGTTCGCATTCCTTGACGAATCGAGAACCGGATGCGTTGGGGAGTTGCGAGATTCCTGACGTTCTCCTCGTATTTTTGGCGTCTTGGCGGTTATCGGGCGTTCAGTATCTTGAATTCTGTTCCGGATCCCGTGGACTCAGGCTCTCGACGCCAGGTGTTACATTTCGTAACGCCGTGTAAAACGGGACTGCAGGACGGTTTTGCATCAAGTCGGCACTTCGTTCTGCCATCTCGCATTACTTTGAGTATCAACAGATTAGTCCGCATGTGGGCCCACTATCGTCCATGGCACGTAGTGTGCTTATTGGTGAGTTGCTGGTGGACAATACGAGAGCGTGTGAGATGGGACAGCTTGGATGCCAGTTTTCGATGGTTTCGAGAGACAGTTTGGTTGGAGCATCATCATGCAGCGAGGCGCAATCACGAAGGTTTCCGGTCTGATGGTCATGTTCGTCATCCTCGCCGGCGGTCTCGCCGCGGCCCAGACGCGAGTCTGCGTCGACCCCGGCCACGGCGGCACGGACTCCGGCGCGGTCGGCTACGGGCTGCTCGAGAAGAACATCAACCTAGACGCCTCACTGTGGTTGAGGGACCTGTTCAACGCGGACACCGCCGACACGCTCGGCGGCTCTTCGTGGCAGGTCTACCTGACGCGGTCCACTGACGCGACGGTCAGCCTCTCGGGTCGGACGAACTACGCGAACAGCGTCGGCGCGAACAGGTTCATCTCGATCCACTGCAATGCGTTCAACGGCGCCGCGTACGGAACGGAGACCTTCTCCTATTCCGGCACGGGCACCTCGGCGGACCTGCGCAACAAGATCCAGCCGCGGCTCGTCTCCTACCTGGGCACGTACGATCGCGGCGTGAAGACGGCGGGCTACTACGTACTCGTCCACACATCCATGCCGGCGGTCCTTGCCGAGCTCGCGTTCATCGACCACTCCGGCGACTCGGCCAAGCTCGCGACCGCGTCCGTACGTCAACAGGCCGCGCGGGCGATACTGCACGGAACGCAGACGCACATGGGCATCACCGCGTACGACCCGGGTTCCGCTGCGCCGCCGCCCCCGACGTACAATGCTCAGTTCATCGGGCAGTCGTGCCCGACCACGATGACCGCAGGCCAGCAGGTCGCCGTGTGGGTCGATCTGAAGAACACGGGGACGGGAAACTGGACTTCGGCCGCCACGCGGCTCGGGACATCTTCACCGGCGAACCATGCAAGCCTCTTCTTCACGAACGGAAACTGGATCTCGTCCTCGCGCGCGGCCGGCGTGAACACGACGACCGCGCCGGGCGCAGTGGGCCGGTTCAACTTCATACTGACGGCGCCGATCGCAACATCCGCGACGACCTTCACCGAGAAGTTCAAGGCCGTCCAGGGCGACTCAACCTGGTTCGGGCCGGAGGTCGTGTTCACGATCACTGTGCAGCCGCTGACCGTCATCGTCGATAACACATCGAGCGGGTTCTACGCCTCGAGCAACTGGGGCCTCTCCGACTACAACAGCCTCAAGTACGGCGCGAACTACCGGTATCGCACGGCGGCGGCGGTCTCGGACCTTGCCAGGTGGAACGCGAACCTGCCCCTCGCCGGCGCCTACAAGGTCTACGCGTGGTTCCCGTCGCACTCCCAATACACGGTCGCGGCCAAGTATTTTATCTACCACACCGGCGGGACAGCCACCATTACCGTGAGCCAGCAGGCAAGCGGCGGCCAGTGGGTCTCGCTCGGGACATTCAATTTTGCCGCCGGCAACGCCCAGCGTATCGCGGTCTCGTGCTGGACCTCCGGGACCTACATCGTCGCGGACGCGGTGAAGTTCGTGAAGAACTAGTTGTTCATGACACCTGGAATTCAGGAATCAGTGCCGCGACCGTGAGGGAGCGGTAGACGGCCGGCTGCCCGGAATTTGAATTGTCACGAACCACTAGCCGCTTTGTTCATGGAAGAGGCGGAGCGATGTCCGAGTTCGTAGTGGCGACTTCAGTCGCTGGTAGATCGAACGACTGAAATCGTTACTACGAACCGTAGGATCGCTCGAAGTTTCGTGAACAAGCCGGGTGAAACACCGACCTTTCTGTGTTCTCCGTGTCTCTGTGGTGAATTCCCCCCTCCCGCGCGCAAAGCTTGATTTTCCCGTCGTTTGCGGTTAGCATCCGGGCAACCGCGCGCACCTTCCAGTGACGAACCGATACGCGCTCAGTCCCAACACCGCAGACACCGAATATGGTCGACGCGACCGGGAAAAACGACAAGGCCGCCTGCATCTACGCGCTCCTCAGCGTGCTGATGTGGTCGACCGTCGCGTCGGCGTTCAAGCTCGCGCTCCGCGATCTTGACTATGCCCAACTCCTCCTCTACTCGTCGATCACGGCGCTCATCATCCTCGCGATCGTGGTCGTGTTCAAAAACAAGACGAGGCTGGTGTTGTCTTTCAAGCCGAAGGAGTACGCGCTGTCCGCCGTCCTGGGGCTTCTGAATCCGTGCCTGTACTACATCGTCCTGTTCAAGGCGTACTCGCTCCTTCCCGCGCAGCAGGCGCAGCCGTTGAACTTCACGTGGCCGATCGTGCTCGTCCTGTTTTCGAGCATCTTCCTGAAGCAGAAGATAGGCTGGCGGAGCGTCGCCGCCGTGGTGATCAGTTTCGCCGGCGTCGTGGTCATTTCGACGAACGGCAGTTTTGCGGCGTTCAAGGATACCGATGCGCTCGGGGTGGGGCTGGCCGTGGGCAGTTCCGTGATCTGGGCGGCGTTCTGGCTGTTGAACACGCGCGACAGGCGCGATGACGAAGCGAAGCTCTTTCTGAATTTCCTTTTTGGGACAATTTTCGTCGCGATCTTCGCTTTCATCGGCGGGATTCCGGCGTTGCCGCCGGTTCGCGGCCTGCTCGGCGCGGCGTACGTCGGGGCGTTCGAGATGGGGGTCACGTTCGTGCTGTGGCAGCGGTCGTTGCGGCTGGCAAGGAACGCGGCGCAGGTGGGCAACCTCATCTACTTGAGCCCGTTCATCTCGCTCTTCTTCATCGGGTCCGTAGTCGGCGAGCGCATCCACGTCTCAACGCTCGTCGGCCTGGGGTTGATTGTCGCGGGTATCGTCGCGCAGCAATGGCTGGCAAGGAGAAGACGGACCGGGCAGTGATACCGCGTCTGCCCGGCCCGGAGAAAACTGTTGACTCCCTGCGGCGGATGTAGTATGGTAGGGTTCCGATGCGCTCGGACGGTCGCCTAGAATACTGAGCAAGGGCAAACTCTGAATCAGTCTCGATTTTTGTCCGGCTTCCGCTATGTAACCACTGAACGCACCGAAAACACTGAAAGATGAGGAAAAAACCGACGATTTCGGTGTCTTCAGTGTCTTCAGCGGTTTTCCGTGGGCGTCCTGGGGACAGGGGACAAGGGCACGGGCTGGGCATTCTTCTTCCGCTTGATGGAGATTCCAATGGCAAACGCTGCTATCTCGGCGATCAGCACGGACAAGGCCCCCAAAGCCATCGGGCCGTATTCGCAGGCGATCTGTTTCGGCGGGTTCGTATTCTCTTCGGGCCAGATCCCGCTTGATCCGGCGACCGGGAACGTGGTCGGAGAGGACATCAGACAGCAGACGACCCAGGTGCTGAAGAACCTCGGCGCGGTCCTTTCCGCCGCCGGCTGCTCATATCAGGACGTCGTGAAGACGACGATCTTTCTCGAAGACCTGGACGATTTCTCCGCCGTGAACGAGGTGTATGCGTCATTCTTCACCGGCACAACACCCGCCAGGTCGACGGTGCAGGCCGCTCGGTTGCCGAGGGACGTCCGGGTGGAGATCGATGCGATCGCAGCGAAACGCTGAGTCCAAGGCAAAGCTGGGACGCAACGAAGGAACAAAAGAACGGAAGAACGAAAGGACGGAATGACGGAAGAACTGGTGGTTCGTGACATTCGAAATTGAGGAATCAGTGCCGCGACCGTGAGGGAGTGGTAGACGGTCGGCTACCCAGAATCTGAATTGTCACAAACGACTAGCTGGGACTATTCGCGCGTCTAGGGAAAAGCCCGACCTACTGTGATTCCCGCGTCCGCCGCAGCGGATCCGCTGCGGCGGAAAAGCGGGAATCCAGGATTCTATTGCGGCCGGCAACCATGCACCTGCCACGAACCGTGGCTCTTGACACCGCTTCCAGGGAACGAAAGGACGAAGGAGCGAAAAGACCGAGGAAAGAGAGAAACCAAAGCGAGCGAGAAAATACGTCTATGTCTCCGTGCCTCTGTGGCCAAACAGATTTGCCAAGCGAGGCTCGAATTCATGGGGTTGTAGAATGGACGCGACCGGTCCCGAACAGAGTGTATCCGCGGGCGAGTCAGCTCCCGGCGCCGGCGCGGGCGTCGAGACCCTTTCATGGACCGCGCATCCGTTGCGGGACTATCCTTCGAAGAGCGTGATACTCGTGCTCGTCATGATCACGGTGGGGGCAATGACTTACTTCTGGGTGGGCACGTTGTTGATGACGCTGTTCTGGATCGGCCTCTGCCTTATCCTCATGGCGCGCTATTTCCTGCCGACGCGCTACACGCTGACCGCGGCCGGGATCGAGATCCGTTTTCTCGGGCGGACGACGGCGCGAAAATGGACGGACTTCCGGAATTTTTACGTCCACGATACAGGCACGCACCTGAGCCCGTTTCCGTCCCCATCGGGCCTCGACCCGTTCCGGGGCCACTACGTGTTGTACGGCAAAGGCAACAAAGACGCCGTCGTTTCATTACTCAAGACGCACATCTCCCGCCCACAACCGCGCTGAAAACGCGTCCTTGCGCGAATTGCTCAATCGTACTGACGACGGTTGGAAGTCACCGCCTGAAGTCCGAACAAGTACGGCGCGCAGAAGTCCCCCTTAGCAAAGGGGGGGACTTCAGGGGGTTGTCCGCGAATTGTGGGGGCGGCTGAGGGACGCGCGAAAACCTACTTGCTCAGCACGACCTCGATGCCAAATCCCGCGCACCACGGCACGGGCGCAAGCGAGCTGAGTTCCGCGCTCGCGGCCGGCTCCCGTCGGATTGTCCGTCCTGCCCGGTTGCGTTGCCGAAGGGGGCCGAAGCCAGGCCCCCCGCAAGCTCACCTTCTCGAGACATATGTCGAACCGCTCATAGGCTCTCCCCGATTCCGTCCAGGTCTTCACGGCTCAGCTCTCTGTCCGCCAGCCTCCGGCAGGACGAGCGCATTTCAAGGACTTCGGAAAGGTATTCGCCCTCGTCGTCCTCCAGGTGAACGCTGTGCCGCCATACTTCGTCGGCCTCTGTGAACCCCCGGCATGGCCGGGGTAGAGATAGAACCCCCTGCGGACTACATCTGCGCCGTTTCGGCGGCATTAGCGTGCGTCCCCCAGACTACTTCGCCTCGCGCAGGAACCGCGCCGGGCCTACCTTGCGGATGCGGTTGAGGTTCCGCACGAACTTCTTGTGAAGCTTGCCGCATTTCTTGAAACCGAGGCATTCCCAGCAACCGATGCTCTTTTTTGCGCGAACACATTCTCTGATCTTACAGTCCGGATTACCGCCGCCCTTGCGGCATGTCTTCGTGCAGTGAAGCCGCATCAGGCCGTCGAGCGATTTCTTGAACTGCTCGTAGCTGCCGAGGAACGGGATCTCGTGCCAGAATTCCTTCAGCCCGACCCGCTTCACCGCCTCGCGCAGTGACTGCGCAGCCTTCGATAGAGACGCGGTCAATCCCCAGCACCGCTTGCAGCTCAGCCCGCAGTATGAGACATATTGAACGGCTTTGGCATTCACGGCATATCCTCCGACAAAGAGAAAGCTTTCCTGCGAAGCGTCAACAGGGACTGCAAGAGACTTTGACGAGACAGTAGGCCTGGCACGCTACGCGCAGACGAATACCACGCCCGCATAGCCGACGAAGCTCGAGTTGGGTTGGATATCGTAGCTGGTGTAGTACTGGAGGAGCTCCCCCTTTGTCGCGCCGAGCTGCTTGGCCGCCGCAACGGCCGCCGCCGCCGCGCCACCACAGCACGCGTTCTGGTTCGCCAGCGATTCGCTCACGACAAGTTCCGCATCCATCGCGAGCATCGAATCGACGGCCTTCTTGTCGTTCTCCTCCTTCACCCACGCCAGCGCCTTCGTTCCGGACCCCTTCGGCGTGAAACCGTAGTTCGGTCCGTAGTGGGTAAGGTCGGTCGAGCCGACCGCGATCACGCCGAGCTTCATCTCTTGAGCAGCCTTCGTAACTGCCGCTCCGAGCCCGACGGCGGCCCGCGCCGGCGCGACGCTTATCGGCAGTATCTCCGCCTCGGGGAAAAAGTGTCTGATGAATGGGAGTTGGAGCTCCATCGTGTTGTCGTGTTCGTGCTCGGCCGCGTCAAGCGTCTCGACCTCCGTAAGCGGTTCGATGGCCTTGACCGCGGCCCGGGCGAGTTTCTCGGCGACCCTGATATTGCCGAACGGCGTCCAGAACTCGCCGGACTCGACGACGATGTTCGGCGAACGCGGGTGCATGTGCGTGGCGAAGAGGATGACGGTGTCGATCTTCGTGGCGGACTTGAGTGCGTGGAAGACGTTGCACGCGGCCTTGCCGGAATAGAACCAGCCTGCGTGCGGGACGATCCCGCCGACCTTTCGCGCCTTCGAGCGCGCCGGCGCGGCGTCGGAGACGAACTGCTTGATCTCGCGTTCGCATTCCGCGGCGGAAGCGGGATACCAGCTCCCCGCAAAACCAGGCCGCTTGAGCCCCATCTTTGCTTCCTTCCATCAGTGGGCGCGCTCGATTACTACCGTGCCCACGCGTCAATAGTCGTCTACCGCTCCCTCACGGTCGCGGCACTGATTCCAGCAGTCGCGGCCGCGATGCCGGTCGGCAGACGCGGCTTGACGGGGACCTCGGCCTCTCGGACAGCCGGTCGGCAGCTGGAGCTTCCTCCTGCAAATCCGCAATCCAAAATCGCAAATCCGAAATCGATGGCCGCTACTGGACCTGGCTTTCCATCACTCCGCAGAGACCCTTGTAGTTCCTCTCGACGGCCTTCACTTTTACCGGCATCAGCTTCTCATCTACTCGCACGGAGTAGACCCCGTCGGTGGCAGGCTTCCCTCAGCAGCCGTCGGTCGCCTCGGCGACCGCTCCGCGTCCGATGGTCGACCCGGTGCTGCCTTGCACCTCGAGTTGGGGCAATAGCGGTCTCGGTTTGAATGTCACGTACTCCTCGTTCGCGGTCCCGAACGCCTTCACGTTCGCCGGTCCGATCCTCAGCATCCCCGCGCTGACGACCGCGTCGATCTCGAGCCTGACCGGCATTCCCCAGGCGACCTTCGTCGTTTCGCCCTCCTTGACCTCGATGGCGACCATCTTGCCGGGCTGGATGACCGCGCTCTGTTTTCCGTTCGAAATCACGCCCCACAGGAAACTGTAGGAGCCGACCGGGACGAGCAGCGGGTCCTTGCCCGAGGCGTCGAAGAAGTTCTGGCCGCACTGGACGATCGCCACCATCAGCTTGCCGACGCACTTGTACTGGCTGGACATGTCCAGGTAACCGGTCTTGCCCTCGTAGGGCTTGGTCTTCACCGAAGTACCGTGTTCCTTGGCCTCGAGGTTGAACAGCTGTCCGCCCAGGCTCGCGACCTTGCCGAGCGGCGTGGCATACTTTGAATCGCCTACCACGAAGCTGTCCTGGCCGTAGTCGTCGTACTTTCCGTTGTTGCTGTCGTCGATGAGCGCGAAGGGGAGGTTTGCGACCTTGCCGGCCATCCAGCAATGGCGCAGGAACTGCCAGGAGACGCCGGAGGTACCCGCGCCCCTGATGATCTTCATCGTATACGTCGAGACCGTATCGTCCTCGTAGATGAGTTTGGCGGTAGCAAGTCCTCCCTGACCGGAGATTTTTGTTTCTTCCTTATAGTCATGATCGCAATCGAGCGTCAGTATCTTCGTATCGGAGGTCCCCATGACGCCGAGCTTCTTCTTGACGGGGATCGGGACGTAGTACTCGTTGCGATCGTGGCACAATTCCCCGACCTGCTCCTCGCGCATGGTGAAGTAGGGGAAGTCCCCTTTTGCCGCGGGCTGGAACTTCAGTGTGGACTCGGTCCAGCTCGATTCCTGCGCGACGGCGGCGGCGAATACCCAGAATGCGGCAATCGCCAGCATGCCGGCCAGGGCGATTCTCGAACACGTCTTCACGACGCACCTCCTTCTTCAAACATGCGCGGCGCCAAGAGCGCCACAATCAAGCAACCGGGATTGTTCGCGTATCCAAGGAAAAGCCCGACAGACCGTCATTCCCGCTTGCGCGGGAATGACCCGCGACATTCTGTTGGAGGCTCCAGTTCAAGCATGCCGCCGCCGACACTTTCGAGACCGTCTCCAGTATACGCACGAATGGTGCGCGGTTCAAGTTTTCCGCGCTGCCGTCGACGAATCGAAGAGCCACGCGAGGTACCGCTTCTCGCCGGCGGATATCTTCAGCGCGATTATCTCGGGGACATCATAGGGGTGAAGCTCGCGGACCCGCTTCTCGAGCGCGCGGAAACGGGCGGAGGTCGTCTTGATCAGGAGCAGCCTTTCGAGGTCGTTGCAGATCTTGCCCTGCCACCTGTAGATCGAGCGGAGCTGCGGGACGATGTTGACGCACGCGGCGAGCCGCTCGCCGACCAGCGCGCGCGCGATCCGCTCGGCGACGCCTTTCTTGCGCGGCGTCGTTACCAGTACGACGATCGGGTCCTTTCCGTGCTGTCGTGGTTGCGCCATGGGCTTCAAGACTCCTAACCGGCATCGTTCACGAATCAATGCGTTGTCTTCTTTGTCTCCAGACCCCAGCCACAAACGAACAATCCCGACCAAGGTGAGGAATTCCCGTCGCTGGGCGTGGGAAAGCCCCTCACCCCCGCCCTCTCCCAGGGGGAGAGGGGGAGAGTTCCCTCTCCCTCTGGGAGAGGGTTAGGGAGAGGGAGTTGGACTCGTGGGCGTGTGGAAGACCCTCACCCTCGTCCCCTCTCCCAAAGGGAGAGGGGTGGCGTCCGCTACTCGGTCTTGTCGAGCTCCTGGATGTCGAGCGGTTCGATCTGGAGGTCCTTGTAGCGGCGGAATTGTTCTTCGGTCAGTATCTTGCCCAGCTTCTCGTCGAGCGCGG
Source organism: Planctomycetota bacterium (assembly GCA_031082105.1). GTDB lineage: Bacteria > Planctomycetota > MHYJ01 > JACQXL01 > JAVHLO01 > JAVHLO01. Next base: position 758 of record JAVHLO010000045.1, on the reverse strand, counting down.
TTTTCAGTTCTTCGATCCGGGTGAGGTACATCTTGTCGCTGCCGGGCACGTTGAGCGTGAGCAGTTCGATGAATCTGAGCTCGCGGTCCTGTTGTTTCATCGTGGGGTCGGATTCGAGCTTGCCGATCTCTTCGAGCATGTTCACGCCGTCATCGCGCGGGATCATGACGAGCTGCATGACCGCGGTCTGGCAGTCGCGGAACGCCCTTACGGAGCGCACGACCTGGCCCGCATTCAGAGACAGCGCCTTCACGACCTCCTTCATGGTCGGCTTGGCCTTCAGCGCGCCCGCCTTCCTGGCGGGATCGTCTTTGGTCGCTCAACCTGCGCCGGCGGCGTTGTCCGCCGTCAAGGCGTCAAGGTCGGTCGGGGCAAGCCCGCCGCTCTTCATCAGCTCGATCCGTTTCTCCAGAAGCGGCACGATGCGCGGGTTCAGCAGGAACGTGCCCGTCTTGTCGAGCCCGCCCGTGACCTTCGAGATTATCTTCACAAAACCGTGCACGCTCTCGATAAACTCGTCGTGGGTCTTTAGAATCTCCTTCGCCAGCGGCGTCTTGTTCAACTGGAACTCCTCGTCGCTCATCGCGCGCGCACGTTCAATGACGTCCAGCATCCGGGCTTTCTCGGTTTTCCGTTCTTCCTCTGTGGACTTGCCGAACCGGAGTTCCATTCCCTTCAGCAGCTCGTCGAGCAGCGGGCCGATCATCCGGTCGAAGGCCTTCTCCGGAATCCTGCGCAGGTTTGCGAGATGAGTCTCG
>JAVHLO010000459.1 GCA_031082105.1 Planctomycetota bacterium | reverse complement strand
GAGTATCGTTTCCGTTTGACCACGACCCATTTCCCCTGTGGCAGAGTATGCTGAGAGACCGACTGCTTTTCGGTTCACTGCTGACCGCCCTGCTCCTGGGGCTGTTCTACGTCGACCACCGCCTCGGTTCGAACTACTGCGTGTTGTTGCTCGCGCTGGCGTTCGCCCCGCTCTGTACCTTCGAACTCCTGCGGATGCTGGACAGAAATATCCCGCGGCCGTTTGTGTTCCTCACGGTCTGTACAACGCTGACCGTCGTCCTGGCGGAGTGGATCGACGTCACACTCCCGGTCACGTGGTTCCCCGGCTGGCTGGCGGACCTGCCGCTCGGGTACGTCGTCTTCCTTCTCGCAACGTGCGGGTTCCTGTTCATCCCTGTCGGGCTCGGCGAGAAGGAGCGGATCCCGCACGTCGTGCATGCCGTGTTCGCCCTGGTGTACGTCGGCCTGTTCTTCGGCTGCTTTGTGAAGATCAGCGGAATGACCGCCGGAGGCGAACGTGTTGGCCTGCGATTGGCGCTGACAACCCTCATAATCTGCAAGTTCACCGACACAGGCGCGTACGCATTCGGCCGGCTGCTTGGCAAGCGCAAGCTCGCCCCGTCGATCAGTCCGGGCAAGACGCTTGCTGGCTTTTTCGGTGGTCTGGTCGTCGGCACGGCAGCGGGCATCCTGTGCTGGCACTTGCTCAGGCTCCCGCACAGCGTCCGCCTGATCACGCTGGCCTTCTCGTTCGGCGCGGTATCGATCATCGCGCAGGTTGGCGACCTGGTGGAATCCGCGATGAAGCGGCATGCGGGCGTCAAGGACAGCGGTCGGACGCTGTGGGCCTTCGGAGGCGCGCTCGACCTGGCCGATTCGGTCATCCTGGCGTCGCCGGTCGCGTACTTCGTGTTTCTCTCGATCCTGTGAATGTGAAGGAGGCGGCACCCCCACGCCGCAGTCCGGCCTGCTGCTGAGTTCCATTCCGAGTCCTGTGGACTCAGGACACTCGAACGCACGAGCGAGCCGGGTCGATTCGCCCGCGACAATCCAAAATCCAAAATCTAAGATCCAAATTCCCAAAATCTGATCTGTGTGCCGCCATGAAGACCGCCGGCAAGATGGCCGACGTCCGCCCCGTATCCCGCGAGGAGATGCGCGAGCTCGACCGCCGGGCGATAGAGGAGATCGGCATACCGGGCATGGTCCTCATGGAAAATGCCGGCAGGTCGGTCGCGGAGGTGGTGCTTGAGATGCTCGCGAGGCCGGGCGCGGCCGGAGTGCGCCGAGGCCGCGTCGCGATAGTCTGCGGCAAGGGCAACAACGGCGGGGACGGGTTCGTAGTTGCGCGACACCTCGCCAACAACGGGGTCAAGGTGACCGTGCTGCTGACCTTTCGAGAAAGGGACATGCGGGCGGAGGGCGATGCCGCGCGCAATTTCGCTATTCTCAAGAAGACGCAGAGCCGACTTCTCAAAATCCTGGATATCGGGACCCTGCCGGACTGGGACAGGACATTGAGGGAGTCGGACTGCGTGGTGGACGCGATATTCGGCACCGGTTTGGACAAACCTGTCTCTTCCTCGTTCGTAGAGATGATTGAGACCATAAACAGATGCGGCCGACCGGTCGTGGCCGTGGACGTGCCGTCCGGACTGGACTGCAACACCGGCCTGCCGCTCGCTTTTGCGATGGAGGCGGAGGTGACGGTCACATTCGCCGCGCCGAAGACGGGTTTCTTCCGGCATGGGGCGAGAAGATTTACCGGCCGTGTCGTCGTTGCGGATATCGGAATACCACGCAAGTTGCTGCCGAAGAAGGCCGCAAAGACGCAGAGGCACGGAGACTGAGCTGAGTTGAGCAAGTACTGAGTCAGGCGTGGTTGCACCGGCCAAGCTGAATGAACCGCCAAGGCGCCAAGAAGAACCGAGATGGGCGGCTCACTGCATTCGGGGCCTTGAGAATTGAATCTCCGGGAAACCGTGACACGCAAGGAGGATGAACATGCGAAAGGCATTGCGCTTGCCGCTCGGCCTCCTGATAGACTTCAATGTCCCACTTCCGAAAGACGGCGTCAAGAGAGTTGTCCTGTCCGAGCCTCTTGGCGTTCTTGGCGCCTTGGTGGTTCACGAGGACAAGATGAAATGAATCTCTGCGATCGGACAATTGATCCCTCTAACTGAATACTTAGTTGAGTCAGCATGGTCATCGGACCCGGGCTGACCAATCTTGCAGGATTTTTCAGAGTATGACCAGACTGATATCGACCCTGAAGGACATGGCCGCGTTCGCGCTCGAATGCGAGCGTGACGGTCTTTCGGTCGGGTTTGTTCCGACGATGGGCGCGCTGCACGAAGGCCACATCTCGCTGATCCGGAAGGCCCGCGCCGAGAACGCGCGAGTGGTCGTGAGCATCTTCGTCAACCCGATACAGTTCTGCGCGAGGGAGGATTTCAGCGAGTACCCGCGCAACCTCGACGGCGACATGAAGCTGTGTTCGATGGAGAAGGCCGACATCGTGTTTGCGCCGTCGATTGCGGAGATGTACCCGAGAGGATTCGAGACCTATATCGACCAGGAGGAACTCCCCAACCGGATGTGCGGCCTCGTCAGGCCCGGGCACTTCAGGGGCGTGATGACCGTGGTGGCGAAACTGCTGAACATCGTGAGGCCGACTGTCGCGTATTTCGGCCAGAAGGACTATCAGCAATGCGCCGTGGTGAAGCGAATGGCGCAGGACCTGTCGATGAACGTGCAGGTTTCCGTCGAGCCGACCGTGCGCGCACAGGACGGTCTCGCGCTCAGCTCCAGAAACCAGAGGCTTGGCCCGCGGCAGCGCAGGGATGCGGTCTGCCTGCACAAGTCGCTCCAGCTCGCCGCAGAACTGGTCCGCGCAGGCAAGACATCCGTCTCCTTCGTCGTCAGGAAGATGCGGACGCTGCTTCTTGCGGTTCGCGGTTTGAAGATCGACTACATCGTATTCGCGAACCCGGGTACCCTGGTCCC
>JAVHLO010000458.1 GCA_031082105.1 Planctomycetota bacterium | reverse complement strand
CTCCCCTTCGCGGTCGAGGATCCGCGCGAGACTTTCGCCTTCCACGTGGTCCATCGCGAGGAACGCGCCGTTCGCGTTCTCCCACAGGCGGTACACCTCCACCATGTTCGGATGGAAGACGCCCGCCAGCATCGGCGCGACGAGCCTGAGGTCCGCCCGGAAGGCGAGGTCCTTCTGGAGCCGCTCCGCGAACACCTTCGCCGCCGCAAGCGAGTCGTCCTCGACATCCCGGACCTTGAAGACGACACCGCTCGCGCTCCGGCCGAGCTCGTGGACGATCCTGTACCGGCCGGACGATTCGACGACCGCCTCGTACGAGAAGGCGGTGAGCGTCGCGATCCGATTGTCATGCGGCTCTGTCATTCGGTCATCCCGGCATTGACAGCCCCCTGAATCCCCCTTTGCTGATGGAGGGCTTTCGCGTCCGATTCCCCCTTAGAAGAAGCCTGTAGCTCATCTTCGAGCGGCTACTTCTTCGGCGGGACGTCGATGAAGTCCCAGCGAGCCCCTTCCGAGCCGAAGGCGTACAGGCGTGTTCCCACCTTTGCGGTTATCATGTTGGCCGATATTTCGATGTCTGCCACTTCCCCGGCCTTCAGCTCGACCACATGCCATACGCCCGCGGTGGCGCTGAATCCGTAGAGCTTATTGCCTACCTGGACTGCACCGACCTGACTCGCGACGTTGATGTCTATTGCCTCGTCCTCACCCGGGCTTATGTCCTCCTTCTGCCATTGTTCCGTGCGCTTGCTGAAGCCCGCGATGAACTTCCTGTCCGGCGAGACGACAATGTAGAGCGCCTCGGTGCACTGATAGTCGAGTTCCTGCCCGCCGGACTCTTCAAGGACGGCCCCACCGGATTTCTCGGGCGTCTTTTCGTCGTCAGGCTGGGCGCTGATCGAGCAGCACCAGAGGAGCGCGGCCGCGACAACCACCAGCATCACGCCGGCGATGACCACCATCTTCTTCATTCCAGTTCTCCTCAAGAAAGGAAACAAAAAAGAGACTGACTCGCTGATTTTGCGGGTTCTGTTTGCGGCGCAAGGGGCGTGATCGCATCGACCCGTACTCCCTTGAAGAGCAAATCCTGTGCCAGCGGCCAGTGTAAAGGCGCTTTACGAACCATGGCACGTACGATTCACGAATCGAACGTCGAGGGTTTTCCAGACGCACGGCCACATGATTATCGCTCAAAGGGCACTGGAAGTCAAGGAAAGCGACGCGGCTGGTTCCGGGGTCGGCGGGATGCGTGCCGTTCTTTTGCAGAATCTCGTTCACTTCGCGAGTTTCTCTAACCACGGAGCCGCGGAGAACACAGAGAGCGACTGTGAGGTGTGGCTTCTCAGTGCTCTCTGTGTCTCCGTGGTTCCTTTCCGGCTACGGTTTGAGGGCGCGTACGCCGGCGGGCATCCCGCTCGGCGGCGGGGTGCTACAATCAAAAAGAGAAGCGGCACGGCGAGTACTCAGTACCCGCCGTGCCGCTTGCGTTCTGTCGGTTCCGGGAAGAGGGTCGGATTCCTGGGCATTCCAAGACCCTCACCCTAACCCTCTCCCAGAGGGAGAGGGAACTAGTTTCTCAGCGTATCTACCGTTTTGCCGTCGGCGTCGACGATCTCGACCTCGAGCGCCAAACCGCCATCCAGGCGGTGTACTGCGCAGCTTAGTCAGGGGTCGTAGGCGCGTATGGCCATTTCAACCTTGTTCAGGGTTCCCTGGTCGTACTTGCCGCCCTGGATGAGCAGCTTTGCGGCCTGTTTCACGGACATGTTGATCGCCGCGATGTTGTGGGTCGTGCCGACGATGAGGTTCGCGCTCGTTATCAGGCCCTGCGCATCGCCGACATAGTGGTGGATCAACGTGCCGCGCGGCGCTTCGACGCAACCGAACCCTTCGCCGGCCTTGACTTCGACCTTCGCGCGGATATCGCGGCCGGTGATCTGCGGATCGTTCAGGAGCTCGATCGCGCGCTCGCAGTTGTTGACGAGTTCGATGAGCCGCGCCCAGTGATAGAGCAGCGTGAGTTGCGCCGGCCTGCCGAACTTCTCGCGGAACTCGGCGAGCTCCTTGTCGGCCTCGGGCGTGCCCATCTTTTCGCAGCAGTTGATGCGCGCCAGCGCGTTGCTGCGATAGATGCCGACCGGGTTATCCACGTCCATCGAGAACGCGCCCCACTTCTTCGCGTAGGGCATCTTGGCGTAGGTCCACGACTCCAGGTGTTCGCCGATGTGTTCGACGTACTTGTCGTACGTGAACTGGTCGAACTTGCCGTCGGGTTTCATCAGCCGGAGCTGGCCGTCGTAGATGTCATGGGTCCCGTCCGGCTGGACGGTGCCGATGAACCCTGTCTTGATGACTCCAAGCACCTTCACCACATCGAGGTACTTCGGGAACACGTTTTCCTTGGCGAACTTGATGGTGAATTTGGCGAAATCGAGCTGTTCCTTCGTCTGCTCGAGGATCTCTTTGCGCTCGGCTTCGAGGAGCGGCTTGGAGAACCCGCCCGGCACCGCAGCGTACGGGTGGATGGTCTTGCCGAGCCACTTCTCGAGCACCATTGCGCCCTGGTATCGCATGTGGACGACCTTCTTGGCGATGTCGGGGGCAGCCAGCGCGATTCCGACCACGTTTCTCTTCGCGGGGTCCGCATCAGGACCGATCACGAAGTCGGGCGCGGCGAGGAAGTAGAACTGGAGCAGCTTGTCGGGTATCCATGCGAGGTGCTGGGCAAGTCTGCGCAGCTTTACCGCGGTGGGGGGTGGTGTCACGCCGAACACCTGGTCGGTCGCCTTCACGGACGCCAGATGGTGGTTCCACGGGCAGATGCCGCAGATACGCTGCACGATCCTCGGCATTTCCTCGACCGGCCGGCCTTCCGCGAACTTCTCGAAGCCGCGCAGGTTCATCACGTGGAACTTGGCGTCCGTCACGTTGCCCGCATCGTCCAGTTGGATGACCACCTTGGTGTGGCCTTCCAGCCGGGTGACGGGCTGAATGTTGAT
>JAVHLO010000457.1 GCA_031082105.1 Planctomycetota bacterium | reverse complement strand
AGGGTCATTCTGAACCGCGAATAGACGCGAACGAACGCGAATCGACACCGGGAATGGCGAAGGTCCATTCGCTGCTTCTTTCCAATGCAACACGTTTCCATCGGAGCTGGGCGCTTGAAGTCGGGACGCCTACGTGCCGCTGCCGGCGCCGCACTTTGTGACCAACGACTCGATCTCCTGCTTGCTCTTCATGCCGATTGCGGAGTCGACGACCTTCCCTCTATGGAACAGGAGCAAGGTTGGCAGGGCGGAGATGGAGTAGCGTCGCGCGAGCGTCTCTTCGGTTTCCGCGTCCACCTTCGCGAAGATGGCCTTCTCCTTCATCGTCACGGCCAGTTGTTCGATCACCGGGGCAAGCCTTGCGCATGGTCCGCACCAGGACGCCCAGAAATCGACCACGACCGGGACGTTGGCGCCGAGCACAATCTGGTCGAAATTGTGTGAAGTAACGTCGATTGTCGCCCCCGACATGGCTACCTCCTGACTTCCCAAAGTATGTGCTTGAGTTCCGGGATAATGAGTTTTTCCAGCGCGAGTCGCACGGCCGCGGGGGAGCCTGGCAGAAGCGCGACGGCGGTTCCGCTTCCGACTCCCATCAGCGCCCTCGTCATTATCGCGCCGGAGCCGATCTCCTGGTAGCTGAGCCAGCGGAAGAGTTCGCCGAAACCGTCCAGCGTCTTATCGAGCAGCGGCATCACGGCCTCGACCGAGACGTCGCGCCTGCCGATCCCCGTTCCGCCGCTGAGCAGAATGAGATCGGGTTTCTGTTCGAGGAGGAGTTCGACCTTCTCGCGCACGATGAACGTATCATTGCGGAGTATCTCACAGCTTGCCACGTGAAAACCCGCCCCGGTCAACAGGTCCCTGGCCAGTTGGCCGGACTCGTCCGTCTCCGGGGTTCGCGTGTCGCTCACAGTGAGCACGTGGCAGACCACCTTCCCGATATCTTTTGCCTTGTCGGTGTGTTCGTTGTGCGGCATAGGGCTCCTAGATATCCAGGTTTTTCACTTCCAGCGCGTGCTTTTCTATAAACTCGCGCCTCGGTTCAACCGTCTCGCCCATCAGTATGGTGAAAATCCGTTCGGCCTTCACGGCGTCTTCGATTGTCACGCGCATCATGGTGCGCAGGTTCGGGTCCATCGTGGTCTCCCACAACTGGTCCGGGTTCATTTCTCCGAGACCCTTGTAACGTTGTATTTCGATGCCCTTCTGGCCGATCTTCCGGATCTGCATGATGACCTCCCTGAGGCTGCGCACGGGATGGGATTCCCCCTCGCATTTCACGAGGTAGCGCGGCTCGGCGGCCTTCGCCCTGTCGACGAAGTAGTCGGCCAGGCTCAATCCGGTCGCCTCCAGTTCTTTGATCGTCGCGTCTATCTCCGGCGCTTCGTGGAACTCCCTCAGTTCGAGACTGGCGGTATCTCCTTTTTCCGGCATGTCGTCTTCGCCGAAGACGGCCAGTTCCTGGCCGATATTCTGCTGGGTGTCCTTTATGAACTGGTCGAGTTCATCGTCGCCGTAGAAGAAGTGCTCGGCGCGGTCGAGGCGCGCGAAGTAGATCGGCAGCCGCTTGGTTTTCTCGGGGCGCATCTTCAGATAGCGCTCGAATGATATTCCTTTCTTGCGCACAGTGCCGGCGTGTTCGTCCATCCGCTGCAGCAACCGGATGATGTGCCTGGTCTTGTCCTCCGAGAACTCCTCTCCGTCGACGCACCGTTCCAGCAATGCGCCCTCCAGTCCGAGCTCGAGCAGCACGGTCTGCATCTCTTTTTCACTCCGGACGTATTCTTCCTTCTTCTTGCGCTTCACCTTGTAGAGCGGCGGGCAGGCTATGTAGACCTTCCCATCCTTGATCAATTGCGGCATCTGTCTGAAGAAGAACGTGAGGAGGAGAGTGCGAATATGCGAGCCGTCTACGTCGGCGTCCGTCATGATGATGACCTTGCCGTATCTCAGTTTTGACGCGTCAAACTCCTCCTGTCCGATACCGGTCCCGAGGGCTGTTATGAGTGTGCGGATCTCGCTGTGTGCGAGCATCTTGTCTATCCGGGCCTTTTCGACATTGAGTATCTTGCCGCGCAAGGGCAGGATGGCGTGGTACTTCCGGTCCCTGCCGAGCTTTGCGGAACCGCCGGCGGAATCGCCTTCGACGATGAAGATTTCCGTTTTTTCGACTTCACGGGAGGAACAATCGGCGAGCTTGCCGGGGAGGTCGCCGCTGGAGAGGGCCCCCTTGCGGCGCGCCAGCTCGCGCGCGTTTCGGGCGGCCTCCCGCGCCCTTGTAGCAAGCACCGCCTTCGCAACGATCGCGTGGCCCCCGTCCGGATGCTCCTCGAGGTATTGCGCAAGTTCGTCGTTCACCATCGCCTGGATCCAGCCTTCCACGTCTCGGTTTCCCAGCTTCGTCTTGGTCTGGCCCTCGAACTGCGGGTCGGGAACCCGGACGCTGACTATCGCGGTCAACCCTTCGCGGTAGTCTTCACCGGTCGGCAGCTTGTCGGTCTCCTTCAGCAATCCCTGTGACTTTCCGTAGGCGTTGAGTGTGCGCGTGAGCGCCATCCTGAACCCGCTGAGGTGGGTTCCGCCTTCGATCGTGTTGATGTTGTTGACGAACGAGAAGACGGACTCATTGTAGCCGTCGTTGTACTGGAATGCGACCTCGGCCTCGTAGGAATCGCTCTCCTTCTTCAGGTAAACGATATCGGGGTGAATGACCTTCTTGTTGGTGTTCAGGTCCTGTACGAAGGCGACGATGCCGCCCTCATAGTGGAACGTCTCCGATTTCGTCGACCGTTCGTCGGTGATGCTCGTGGTGACCTTGGGATTGAGGAACGCCATTTCCCGGAGCCGGTTGGCGAGAATGTCGAACGAAAAGACGGTCTCGGGGAATATTAGCGAATCGGGCTTGAAATGGACCCTGGTGCCGCGCTTCTTGGATCGGCCCCGGCACTCGACCTGTGTCATGGGATTGCCGCGCGAGTACTTCTGGTGATACTCATGCCCGCCCC
>JAVHLO010000456.1 GCA_031082105.1 Planctomycetota bacterium | reverse complement strand
CCCGCGCAGAGGACGCCCGGCGTCGCAGGCGACTCTTCCGGGCGCGGCCGGAATCGCGGGCAATCGCCGTTGCACAGCGCCACGTGCCGGCACTCGGCGCACGCACGCGCAAGCATCGACTTGCGGGCGCCGAACCCCGCGTAGACCGGCGATTGACGCAGTTGGACCCACGTCTCCGTGAATATGTTACCGAGTTTCAGCGCGCGGGTCACGAAAAAATCGCACGGGAACACGTCGCCGTTGTACTCGACAACGAAATACTGACGGCAATCGTTGTCCATGTAGCAGTCCGGCGCCGTGCCCAGCACCAGCCTGTGGATGACGGAGTCGAAGAGCCTGACCGAGACGCGGCGCGTGTCGCCCGGTTTCCATTCGTCGAACAGCTCGCGCAGGAACGTGCCCCAGGACTCGCCGCCGATCGAGTACGGCCGGAGCCGGCCCCGGTCGTCGAATTCCACGCAGGGTATGTACTGGTGGAAGAGCAGCCCCTGGCCGGCCAGCCAGCGGTAGACCTCGCGCGCGCGGCCGACGTTGGCGTCCGTCACGAGCGTGAGGACATTGAAGCTCACGTTGTGTCGGCGCAGGGTGTCGATGCCGTTCATCACCTGTGCGTGTGAGCCGGAGCCGCCGGCCGTTTTTCGGTAGTGGTCGTGTACGTCGGCGGGTCCGTCCAGGCTGACGCCGACTAGGAACCGGTACTCGGCGAAATGCGCGGCCAGCTCGTCCGTGATGAGGGTGGCGTTCGTCTGCAGCCTGTTGGCGACGACCGCGCCGGGTCGGCCGTGTTTCTGCTGGAGGTCCGTCACGCGGCGGAAGAACTCGACGCCGAGCAGCGTCGGTTCTCCGCCCTGCCAGATGAACGTGTAGGCGGGCTGGTCTGTGGCCATGTAGCCGGACACGAGCCGCTCGAGCACGGCATCCGACATGCGATGCCGCGCATCCTGCGGATAGAAGCGCAGGTGGTCGAGATAGAAGCAGTACGCGCACCGCAGGTTGCAGTCCGCGGAGACCGGCTTGACGAGCAGCGGGAAAGTATGTGGGCGATCCATTGTGCGTTACCTATCTTGCCGTCACTTCCGAAACCGCGCGCGTGGACAGGTTCGCATCGAGGAAAACGTTCGTCTTGAGGCCGGGGAAGTCGAGGCGTCTTCCATCGGGCAGCGTGACGGCGCAGTCCACGCTGTCGCGCTTGCCGAGCCCGAAGTGCGCTTCGAGCGCGCCGCCGTACGCTGCGGGGCGACCCAGAAGAGCCGGCATGCGTCGGTGCGCACTTCAGAGGCCCCCGAAGACGCCGACTCTCCGCCAAGCTTCCGTGTCCGGAGATTCCCCAAGGACACCGGAAATGGTGCGGCGCCACGGAGTCGGGTAGGACGGTCCTCCAGCTTGATAGGCCTTCATTGTCCCGCCCAAGCGGCTTTCCCCACCTGTACTCGCCGCCGTTTTCCAACCCCCGGCACTCCGTGGCGTCGCGAAATATGTCGTCTGAGCTCTAGCGTCTCCAAGCTTGCGCGCCGCCGCAACCTCCGAATCGCACGGCAGGGGGTGAGTTGAGCAATCCTCATCTAGTACCTCACGACGACAGCCTGCTGTCACAAGTTTCTTGCCTTGATTCGCCAAAGGAGGCTCGTGTAGAGGTCCTCTGGTGTCTTCCACAAGGTGTGCTTGTACTGACTCGTGTCGAAATGCCGCTGGTCAAAAGCGTCTTCTCTACAAGTGAAAAACACCTCAAGATTGAGCCCCATCGCGAACCCCGCTTCAAAGTACACATTCGGACGATGGCATGTGACATCAGCGACCACGAATTTGCTTCTCCGGATTTCCGCAATTATGCGATCACAAATCCTCTCGTTGTGCTCCTCGATCTCGATGAGGAGTGGTTCGTAGCCAGCCTCAACAATTGCCTTCGAGATGCCGTTCTGGAACACGTCCTTCATCTTCTCGCCCGAGGCCATGGCCACAAACGCCTGCTTGCTCAGCAGCCGCGACTTCTTCAGGATTTCATAGCGTTGCCAACCCCCAGGAGTCAGTGTGAACTTGGCGAAGTTGTTATTCGTGATATCCATCTGGAGAATGCTCATGCCGCACAGACACCTAGCGAAGTAATCGAGTTCTCGCCGGTCTCTCGCAAAGGCCACGGGATAGTCGTTGTCAAACACCAGACACACCGCGTGACCGGCGAACTCCGATTTTCGAGCGATGTACGACAAGACCTTGTCCATCTTCTCAGAGACGTCCCGGGGGACTTCCGAGGAAAATGGGATCTGGTGAAGACTCGGCGTATCAAGGCGCACAGGTCTCACAAATTCCGAATGTTCTCTGGTGTACCCCGCGAATATCCACCTCTTCTTCTCAAGTTCCGGATCATCTTGCACAGCTTCGGAGGCTGACTCAGTGATGTGGTAGGTCCCACAGCGTTCGCAGACCACTTTGTGCGTACCCTCGGCATTCGATTGACAGGTGGTGGACTCTACTCTCGCCGTTTTGCCACACAAGAAGCATTTCTCTTCCACGGTGATACTCCTTCCCGTTTGACAACGCAATTCTCACCTAGATTCGTCTCACGCAATGTATGATCAACGCCTTGATCGCTCTAATTCCAGTCTTGGAGTGCGGACATCCGACGTGATGCTCAATGTGCAGGGAGGCTTTGATTGCAGCCGCCAGCTGCCCGTTGCTCAACGGGTCCCCGTGGTGAATCGAGTTACTCAGTTGAATAAGGTCTCGACATGCGGTGTAGATCCCTATCTGCGGTGGTACGAGGCAAAGCATGGTCCATGGCCCGAACCAAACAACTGCAGCCGTCCGAGACCTGAGAAGGGTTGACTTCCTTCTCAAGTCGTCGGAAGCCTTGTCCTGTCGGTCCTTGGAGCAACTGCCCGGACTACCGTAGATGTTTGCATGGAACCAAAGATCATCGGCAGTTTCTCCAATAGCCCTGCGCAATTCCAAGACAGGCTCTATTAGAAGCCGAATGATCACTTGACCCAAGACGAGAACTACAATACCACCGGCTATGGTCAAGCAACACGTAAG
>JAVHLO010000455.1 GCA_031082105.1 Planctomycetota bacterium | reverse complement strand
CATCCGGGCGACGTTCATGTCGGTGATTTCTGTGGGCACGCCCTCGGCAGCCAGTTTTTCCTCCGCGGCAAGCTCCTCGCGGAGCCGGTCGAGCTCGCGCAGGACGTCCGCAGGGGTCGTCTTCCGGACAATGTGCACGACAAGCGCAATCGACAGCAGAAGCAGTCCCACCAGGACGATGCGCGACCAGTTCGTGTAGAGGAACTCCCTGAACTCCTCCCACTGCGACGGCGCGGGAGGCGGGAGCGGCTCTTCGAAGAAGACCGGCAGGATGGAGATGTTGTCTGCATGCTTCGCGCCGAGGATCTGGCCTGCGATCGATTTCCAGTTCTGGATGTTCTTCGCGGTGATCGCCTTCTTCGGCTCCATGTCCGTGAAGTCGCTGAGTGTCTTCTCGCCCTTCTTCAGCGCGTCATTTTCCGCCGCGGTCATCTCCGCGGCCTTCTCGAGCGGGACAACAAGTGCAAGCGAGATGCTCTTCGGCTCCCCGGGAGGCATGATCAAGCTAGTCTCGCTCTCCTTTATGGGCTTCGTCTCGAACGTCGTGCGGGTCAGTTCGTCGGAGGAAGTGGTCCCGCCGGTCGCGCCGGCCGAGGCTACATACGGCGTCGCGTTCGCATCATGAAGACCGGCAGGCTCTGTCGGCAAGTTCCCGCCTCCCCCGGGCGTGTGCCCTTCCGCCCCGCCCGTGCTCGTCCTCGCCTCGTCTTCCGTCACGTAGCTCTTGTGTTCGCTGTTTTTGGTCGATTCCGTCCTCGACTGGAAATCTATGACCACATCGACCTTCGCGGTGACCTTGGGGAGAAACTCAAACGCCTCCTTGATCTTGTTCTCGTAGTAGCCTTCCCAGCTCCGTTTGACCTCCAACTGGTCCGCGGGTACGTTGAGCGGGCTGTCCTCGTCGGGGACCCGGTAGAGCCTGCCCGTCGTGTCGACCAGTGTCACGTTCGAAGGCTTGAGATGGTTGACCGACGCGGCGACCATCTTGATGATCCCTTTCGCGGTTGTCGACGACAGCGTCTTGCCGGACTTCAGCTTGACGGTTACGGACGCGGTGGCCTGCCCCGGATCGATCCAGGCTTCCGATTCCTTGACCGGGTTTATGAGCACGCCCGCGGACTGGATCGGGTCGAGGCTCGCAATGCGCCGCTCCAGGACCTTCTGTCGCGTGACGAGCTCCTGGAGCTGTTGGATGCCCGGCGTGCGCGTGAGGCTTTCCTCGTAGACCCAGTTCCACACGCGGTCGTCGGCCGGTATGATCCCCTCGCCAAAGAACTCGATGAGCAGCTTGTCGCGCTGCTCGGGCGGGACGCGGATCGTCCCGGCCTTGAGCTCGTACTCGACGCCTCGTTTGTCCAGCTCCTTCAACACTGCATTCGCCTCCTCGGCGGACAGTTCCGGTTCCGTGACGAGCGGGACCAGGTCTTCCCTGCCGAGTTCCAGCCGCAACATCACGAGGGCCGAAACGACGACTACAGCCAGCAACCCGATCGATATACGCTGCGAGGTGGGCATGCTGGTAAGAAATGCCCGCAACTGTTCGTACTTCCGGCGCAAAAAATCCATCTCTAACCCCTCTCAAAAGCTATCGCCGCGACTAAACTCGCATTCTCATGAGCTCATCGTACGCGTCGATGATCTTGTTTCGGATCTGCATCAAGGTCTTGAAGGCCAGGTCGGCCTTGCGGACGGCAATGAGCACCTCGTCGATATTGTCCGTCTTCCCCGTGGCGAGCGCCTCGGTCGCGCGTTCCGCATCGAGCTGGTACTTGTTCACCTCGGCGATGGAGTCGCTCAGTATCTCGCCGAACGACTTGCCGTCGACCTTCTGGGCGGCGGCATCCGGCTTCAGCGCGTCGGGCTGGATCGGGATGAAGCCAATCGGACGAATCTGGTCGGTCATGTCAGTCACACCTCAATTCAGTCTTCAGCGTCTCGGAAGATAACCCCCTGAATCCCCCTTTGCCAAGGGGGACACAGTCTATCCGAGCAGACGCAGCGCGGTGCTCCTCATCGTCTTCGTAGCCTCGAAGGCGGTCACGTTCGCCTCGTAGGCCCGCGTCGCGTCTATCATGTTCACGAACTCAACGAGCGGATTGACGTTCGGGTAGTAGACGTAGTTGAAGTCCGGGCTGTTCGGGTCCGTCACGCGGTCCGGGTGGTTCTCGTCGTACTCTTTTCTGAACGCGGACGTGTCCTCAACGATATGCGGCGTGGGCACGCCGACGAGTCCGTTCATCGAGCGGGTCGGGCTGAAGTCGAAGATCACGTCCTTGCGGCGGTACGGATTCGGCGCGCCGTTCGCGTCCCTGGTCGTGCTCGCATTGGCGATGTTCTTCGAGATGACGTCAAGCCTGATCCGCTGCGCGTACATCCCGGAAGCACTGATATCCAGCGCGGAACTCATCTTTGCGTTCTCCAACTGTCAAGACTCACTGTGAAAGACACTCCGGCCTACGTAACCCTCAGGCTGATCGCCATGTCGAGGAGATTGTACTGTTGCGCGAGGATCTCCTTGAACGCCGTGTTGAGGCCCGTGTTCTTTGCGAGTTCGACCATTTGCATCTCGATCGCGACGTTGTTTTCGTCATGGCGCATCATACCGGCCCCGGCGGACTGTACGACGGTCGGCTCGATGTGATTGCCGGGCCCGACGGTGACGTCTGGAGAGCCTTCGAAGTCCAGCAGCCTCACCGGCCGCCGCTCCATCTCGTCGATGGCGCGCGCCAGCTCCGTCTGGAACTGGCTGACGGGCAGGTCGAGCGCCTTGTACTTCGGGGTGGTTGCGTTGGCGATGTTGTTCGTGATGACCTTGTGCCGCTGGCCAGTGAAGTTGATCGCAAGCTCCAGCACCGGCAGGTGGCCCTTGTTGAAGATCGTGTTGAACAGCATGCTATGACCTTCCAAATCTGAGACCGCTTCGACTTCCACAGGCCAACTTCTTCTTCTGTCATGCCCCGACTGCGGTCGGGGCGTCTCCTCCACCCCAGACAAGAGGATTCTGAACCAAGTTCAGAATGACAGGATGTCCTCTTTCTC
>JAVHLO010000454.1 GCA_031082105.1 Planctomycetota bacterium | reverse complement strand
CGTTCAGCCGGTAGAAGAGATCGCTCCTGAACGCCCTCTCCTTGATCGCCTTCTCGAGATCCTTGTTGCTCGCGGCGATGATCCGGACGTCGACGCGTTTCGCCTTGTTCGATCCAACGGGAAAGAACTCCTTCTGTTCCACGGCCCTGAGGAGCCTGGCCTGAAGCGAAGGCGAGCAATCGCCGATCTCGTCCAGAAAGAGCGTCCCCGTGTGCGCGAGCTCGAACTTGCCGGGACACGTATTCTCCGCGCCGGTGAACGCGCCCTTCACGTGGCCGAACAGCTCGTTCTCGAGCAGCGTCTCAGGCAGCGCCGCGCAGTTGAGCGCGACGAACGGATTGCCGAAGCGTGCGCTGCCCGCGTGCATGAACCGCGCAAACAGCTCCTTGCCCGTGCCGCTTTCGCCCGTCAGCAGGACCGGGGAGGCCGCCGCCGCGGCCGACACTGCGAGCTCCAGCGCGCGCTTGAACGCAGCCGACTTGCCGACGAGGGTGACTTCGCCCGACGCCGGGCCGGCAGATTCGCCGGCGCCATCATCGGATGCGCCCGGCTGCGCGGACCTATCGCCCGGAGACCCGGGTCGTCTCGCGCGCTCGCGCCCTCCGTAGGCAGACGCCGCCTTGCCGCCCGAACCTGACGGCTGGGCCACCATCCCCCTGCCACGACAAACCACGGAGCTGACGATCGTGCGGTCATGTCGCGACTCCGCGCCCGCCGCAACGGTCGGTTCGCCGCTCTCGAGCACGAACAGCGTCTTCCCCACGAGGAGCTGGTCGGTCTCCCTCAGCACGTGCTCCGTCATCTTCGCGCCGTTGACGAAAATGCCGTTGTTACTGCCAAGGTCTTTCACGAAGACCTGCCCGTTGACGACCGACACCTTGACGTGGTGACGTGAAGCGGTATGGTCGGCGACGACGATGTCGTTTCCCGCGTCACGGCCTATGAAGAGCTCGCCATCGAGCTCGTAGGCCGTTCCGACGTTCGGACCCTTCATGATCTTGAATCTTGCCGGCATTGCGCATTCCCTACCATGTTTCGATCACGCAGCCCCGGAGGGGCGGAATAAATCGTCAATCCCAGATGTACCGTTCGTCGTATTCTATGTGGTACCGTTTCAAGAATGCGCGATACTCTTCTTGAAACGTCACCGTCCGGTGATGCTCCTTCTGATTCCTGATGTATCGCCTCGCAGCTTCCACATTGGACTCACCCAAGGAGAACGCGCCGTACCCGCCCTGCCAGGCAAACCGGGTAAGCTCTCGCCCCTTCGTCTTGATCCATTTCGATGACCTCTTCTTCACCTCTTCAACAAGGTCGCACAGGGGAATCGTTCTCGATAGTACGCAGAGAATGTGGACGTGGTCTTCTGTGCCGTTGATGAGAATGGCCTGACATCCGCACGCATCCGCCACACTCGCCATGTACGCATGCAATTCACCCTCAACCTCGCGTTCAATGAACGGCCATCGCTCTTTTGTGCTGAAGATGATATGAGCGATGATGCGAGAAAGAGAGAGAGTGCGCCATCTTCCGACCTCCTTCACGATGACACCTTCTTATTTCGCCCCTCCGGGGCTCGCGTCCATCATTCTCTTGTGACCCACGGCGTTGCCGTGGGCTGAGATATTCCGCCCCTCCGGGGCTTTCACTCCCATCGTCCGCCGGCAAATCGCGCTACGTTCCCGCTGCAGACCTATTTCGTCCCTACTCCGTCTCCGCGAATGAGATCGTACCTTCGAACCTCTGGATGATCGCGATGTAGTACGGACTGTTCTGCTTCTTCTCGTCCGCGTCGCTCACGTGTGAAACCTCGACGACGGCGATCAGCTCATCGCCTTGCCGGTACACGCCCGGGATGGAGATGGAGTACTCCATCGTGTCCTGCGGACCATAGAAGGCGCAGAGGGCGGTCTCCTTCTTCTCGTCGAACGGAGGCGGGCTGACATCCTTGCCGCGAATCTCCCTCCAGAGGTCTTTCCATTCTTCGCTCGTCTGGACGATGACATCGGCACGCTTATCGAACACGCAATTCTCCGCGCCGCGGTAGTGGCGGGTGATCGGCACCTCCTGCGCGTCATCCGGCATATCCACCTCTGTGTACGTCCCGCTGGCCAACTCCTCGACGACCGCTTCGGTCTCGACGCAAGCCTGGCAGACCTCCTCGACGAGCTGGAGCGTTTCGGTGATGAGGTTCTCGCCCATCAACTCCTCGGCAATCTTGATGCTCTCCTCGAGCAACGAATTAAGCGCCTTGCAGTCTTCTTCGATGGCCTTGAGCACGCTGCCGTTCATCCACTGGTTGAGCTGCCCCTCGGCCTTTGCGGTCGAGACCTGCTGAAGCCGCCTTCGCAGTTCCGCGAAGTTGTTGAGCGCCTGGGTCTGCTTGGCAAATTGTTCTTTGAGCTGCGCGAGGCCGGGGCGGTCCTTCTTGCCCGGACGCAGGCCCGGACGTTCGCCGCCGCCGGTCAGCGCGGAGCGAATGTCCTTCAGCTTCCCCTGGTACTGGTTGAGCAGCTTGTCTGTCTGCTTCTGCGCGAGTTCGGGGCAGCCCTTGCGCAACGCCGCGGCGAACTCATCGTTCAACATCTGGACCGTGTTCTCGGTGATCATCCCCTTCCCCTTGTACTGGTCGAGGCCCTTCAGGTTCTTCGAGAATTCGCCGAGCATCTGGTCGGCGACCTGTTTCGTGATCTGATCCGTGCCCTGCTTCAGGAGCTGGTCGACCTGCCCGAAGTCTTTCATCACGTTGCTCCATTCGGGCGTCTTGCTGAGGTTGATCCCGTTCGGGCTCTTCGGCACGGAAGGGACCTTGATCTGGGGCGGGGTGAACGAGATCCCGCTGCCGCCGCCGATACCCGGCCCGCCGGCGCCGCTTGCGGACGGCATCACGCCACCGACGAGAATCCACAGCCCGGCAAGACCGCACAAGACAAACAAGGCCGATGCCGCCAAACGATTTCCGATAACTCGATTTCTCATGGACACCTCCTCAAATATGCGCGACGGCGAAAACAACCCCCTGAATCCCCCTTTGCTAAGGGGGACTTCC
>JAVHLO010000453.1 GCA_031082105.1 Planctomycetota bacterium | reverse complement strand
CTTGTGACGTACGGCGGGTTTCTTTCCCGGACCTTGAACTGCGGCTTCCGGTTTGTTTCTTGCCGCTCCAGGTTGGCTACGGACAGCGGGAGTGGCGCCGGCGCCCATCAGTCCTCCCCGACCGTCATCGTGGCGTGGCGGTTCAGAGGAAGAAGGTGCCGGTGCCGGCTTCATTTCGGGCGAGCGAACGGCCGGCGCGCTTCGGCCTGTGAAGGGAAATTTAGTGTTGCAGTTGCTGCAGCGAACGTACTTGCCCGTCAGGTTCTCGCCTGCGCAGAGCGAGCTGCCGCATTTTGGGCATGAAATGGTGACCATAGTGCTATCTTTGCGTCATCGCTCCAGTAGGACGACGCCTGACCGATAGTCACAGGTCAGACGAAAATTGTTGATCACATCCCTTCCCAATAGTGAAGGAAGTCTTAGAATTCGCGCAGCTTCTTCGGACGGCAGTCGCAAAAGATCATGTTGTGCAATCCAAAGGTCGTCGCGCAGGGTTACATCCCCCTTCTCCGATGGAAGAGTGATTTCCACTCCTCGAAGCAGGAAGGAACGTACGCTGCCACCGACGCCCACGATTGGCAGCGGCGCAGGTTCAAGCGCTTCTGTAGTGATTCCAAGGTGCATCGCATCTCTGTCAAGAAGCGTTGTGCGTGATGCCCCGGTATCTGCCAAAAGCCATGCCAGCCCGTGAAAGTTCGTAGCGCGCAAATGTACTGCAAAGTACGGAGCCTGTCCAATGAAGCGACCACGGATAGCGAGCCCGGCGGGCAGCTCTTCCCATGTAAGGAAGGCCATATCTGGTTTTCCTGCAAAGGGCAGCCAACGACTACAGCACCATCTCCAGTGGCTCACTTGTGACAAACTCGATGCACGTATGCGCGGGATCGGGTAGTTTGGTCAGAAGAGCTTCTAGTTCGGTACATGCTGCAATCACCTGTCCATCTCTCACCGCCACCCACTGGTTAGCGTACTGCTGCAAGAGGCTTCCCAGGTTCTCAGTCACCCATGCGTGATCGGCCTCGAACGCGCGCAACTGGGGTGTCAATTGGTTTTTCATAGTCAACCTCCGTCCAAGCGGGTTCTTTCTTCTTCTGATTCCACCAGTATAGCACAGGCGAAAACCATGTCAAGCAATATGTCGCTCCTGAGTGGAGTTTGGGATATTCGTGACTATCGGAACACTTGACAAACCGTTCCAAATGGTGCAAATTGCACGCAGGAACGCTATCCGACGTTGCGTCGACTCGGCTGGGCGGAATTCTGTCATCTTCTTCCGAGTCTTGAGGTATTGTTGGGATTTGGGATTTGGGATCTGGACTTTCTCAGAACGACCGATACGACCGCGGTAAGCCGCGGAAGGGGATGCTTGCGCTGGGCGCGGCGGTTCGCAGGCTCCTGCGCCAGGTCGAGCTGCCGGCCCGCGGGCTCGCGCTGCTCGGCGCGATGACGCTTTTCGGCGCGGTCGTGCCGCTTGCCGCGCCGCGCGTGCTCGGGCTCGTCGTCGATGCGCTCACCGGAAAACCCGCCTGGCCCGTCTTCATCGGCGACGCGGCGGACCGTGTGCTCTTCCTCATCGGCATCTTCCTGGCGTTGCAGGCGCTGTCGTTCGCGTTCAGCTACTCTCGCGACATGCTTGCCCGCCGGATCTCGCAGGAATCGCTCTTCTCGTTGCGGACACGCATGTTCGACGCGCTGCAGAGGCGGACGCTCCTTTCGCTCGAACGCGAACAGACGGGCGCGCTGATGTCGCGCGTGATGGAAGAACCGGCCGTGCTCGAATCGCTCTTCTGGGGCGCGCTCGCAAGCCTCGTGTCCGCGCCGATCACCTTCGCGGGGATCGCCGTCGTCCTGTTCGTCATGGACCGCGAACTGCTCGCGTACGCGCTCCTTCCGCTCCCGCTCATGATCGTTGCGGGTGTGTTTTTCATCTCAAGAATGAGGGGCATTACTGCGCTTCTGCACGAACGCACCGCCGCCCTGTTCGCGTTCCTGCAGGAACGGCTTGCAGGCTCGGCCATCGTGCGCGCGTTCGGGATGCGTGAACGCGAGACGGCCCGGTTCAGGCGGTTGAGCGACTCCGCGATGGAGCTGAAGCTGCGCATGGACAAGCTGCTCGCGCAGTACCTGCCGCTGCTGGCGTTCGCAACGACGCTGGGGATCGTCTTCGTGCTCCTGGCCGGGACCGGGCGCGTCATGCGCGGGGAGATATCGGCCGGGCTGCTCGTGTCGTTCATCGCCTACCTCGCCTTCTTCTACGGCCCGCTCACGGAGATGTCGCGCGCGCATTTCCTGTTGCAGAACGCCGCGATCTGCAGCGAGCGCATCGCCGAGATCCTCGAGCCGCGGACGGAAGAACAGGAGAATCGGAAGGGCGTCCGGCTGGAATCGTGCAGGGGAGAGGTGGAACTCAGGAATGTGTCGTTTCGGTACGACGCCCTGTCCGGCGAGGGGATTTCCCAGCCGTCAGCTTCGGCCAAGGATACCCCTTCCTGTCATGTCCCGACGGCGGTCGGGGCATCTCCTTTGCCCGTGGACAAGGAGATTCTGTCCGCCTCGGGTGGATCCGCCAAAGGCGGAAACCGAGTTCAGAATGACAAGTCGAAGTCTCTCGAGCAGAATCATGCGTCCAGAGGCCTCGTCTTGAAAGACATGTCGCTGGTGATCGCGCCAGGGGAAAAAGTGGCGATCGTCGGCAAGACCGGCGCGGGGAAGTCGACCTTGTCCAAACTGTTGCTCGGCCTCTATGAGCCGACGGCGGGCGCGGTCCTTCTTGACGGCGTCCCGTTGTGCGGCATCGATGCCGGGTCGCTGGCCGGCTGCGTCAGCATCGTTCTCCAGGACGACGTCGTCTTCAACGAGAGCCTGCGCGCCAACATCGTCTACGGGTGCGCGGAGGATTCGCCTGAACTGGATCGGCGGGTCGGCGAGGCGGTCAAGACGGCTTGCTTCGATGAAGTATGCCGTTCCCTGCCTGACGGGTTGAATACTCATGCGGGCGAGAACGGCGAACGTCTTTCGCGCGGCGAGCGGCAGCGGCTTTCGATCGCGCGCG
>JAVHLO010000452.1 GCA_031082105.1 Planctomycetota bacterium | reverse complement strand
CGGTTTCCGCGGTTTCGGTGGTTGATTTTGGCTATGGCTACGATGCGCTGGGTATTTCTGTGTGCTTCTGTGGCTGAGCATCGGCCACTTGTGAACCACTGTCTAGGGAGCCTCCGCATGACGGGAAAATCCGTGTTTGTCTGTTGCGCGTTGCTGGCGCTGCCGGTCTTCTGGGGATGCGTGACGACCGAGGAGCCCAATCCATGGGAGAGCGCGGACAACCTTGCGCAAGTCGCGCGGGATCACTACGAGGGCATGCAGTTCGAAGCGGCCGCGAACATCTTCCTCAAGGCATTGGAGAAGGACCCCGGCCACTTCGATGCGGCGCTCGGGCTCGGCAATTCGCTATTCATGCTCGGGACGTTTGCGGGACAGCGCGGCGACCTGAAGGCGCGCGACGGGTACGACGCGAAGGCCATGGAATACTTCAGGCTGGCGTCGAAGAGCAAGCCCGACGCGCCCGGCCCGTATCTCTCGGCCGGGACGTTGAAACACGACCGGGGATTATGGACCGAGGCGGTCAAGCCGCTGGAGATGGCGCTCGAGCGCGCGCAGGGAGACACCGTCGTCCTTGAGCGATGCTACTTCTATCTCGGCACCTGCAACATAATGATGTTGAAGTATGCAGAGGCCCGGGAGTTCTTTTTCAAGATACTGGACATCCCCGGCGCGCCTTCGCGCGGTGAAGCGGAGAAGATGCTGATCGAGATCGACCGGATCATGAAAGGCGGGGGAAAGTAGTCGTTGTTCCGCATGACAAGAAATCGAATTTCATGTATAGACTGTCCCAGAAGCTGGCCCTTTGCCTTGCAGTGATCATCGGATTGATCCTGCTCCTTGACTACCTCATCGTGACCGACCGTGAGGCGATCGAACAGCTCATAAGGACAGGCATCGATCGGGTCAACGCAGGTGACGTCGACGGCGTCATGGCGCTCGTCTCTCCGACGTATCAGCACGAGGGGCGCGATTTTGAAGGGCTGCGCCAGACGCTGATTAATGCAATGCAGCAGGTCCGGCAATACACGCACAGCCTGCTCAAGTACTCTATCGAGGTGCCCGGGGAGCACGGCTCCGCGACGATCGATGTGCTTTCCCGGCCCGGGCCGAAGGCCATGACCCCCCCGATGATGACGAGCTGGCAGCTCGGGCTGAGGGAAATGGAGGACGGCTGGTTCGTGACCGAGATCGACCGGGGCCAGTAGGGGGAGCAATGCGGGCCCGGCAAGGACGCGTTCGTTTCCTCCGCGGGTCCGCACTTCGGCGAAGAGGCGCCGCTGGTCGGCCACGGCGGGTCCGGCACGATATTCCTCGCCGGCTGCAGAAAAGTCTTCGACTTCCTCGCGGAAAACGTATCGAGCAACACCTACATCAACGTGATGGAACAGTACAGGCCGTGTTTCAAGGCCTCGGCGTCTCCGGAGATCGCCCGCAGGCCGACCGCGGAGGAACTGCGCGCAGCGCGCGACTACGCGGCGGAAAATGGGTTCCGGCTTGACCGATAGGCGGCGGAATGCGATGAGAGAAGTTCTTGCTGTTTCAGGCTGGGTGGTTGCGCTCTTCTGCGTGTTGACGCTCCTCTGGGCATTTCGCAGGAAGCGCAGGGCGCTCGCGAAGGGCAAGGACGCCGAGCGCCTTGCCTTCATCGGCTCGCTCGCGGCAGGACTCGCGCACGAGATGAAGAACCCGCTCAGTACGCTCGGCCTCAACCTCCAACTCCTGCGCGAAGAAGTCCAGCGGCCCACGACAGTGCGCGAAGAGGAAACCTACCGGAAAGTGGCGACGATGATCCGGGAGACGTCGCGGCTGGAAGGGACGATCAATGATTTCCTGCGCTTTGCGGCGGGCCACAGCCTTGAGCTTGTGAAGCAGGACGTGAACACCTTTGTCCGCGGGCTCGCGGACTCGCTGCACACGCTTCCGTCCGCATCAAGCGGCGAGGTGAAGATCGTCCCCCTGCTGGGCCAGGGGCTTCCCCTGGTCGCGTTCGACCAGACGCTGCTGCGCCAGGCGTTGCGCAACCTGCTTACGAACGCCGTCCAGGCAATGCCTGGCGGCGGCGTGCTGACGATCCAGACGCGCGCGGGTCATGGGAAAGTCGAAATAGACGTCACCGATGACGGCGAGGGCATGTCGCCTGAGACGCTGCAGAAGCTGTTCAACGTCTATTTTTCGACGAAGAAGGGCGGGACCGGACTTGGCCTGCCGACGGCCAAGCGCATCGTGGAGGAACACGGGGGCGACATCGCCGTCCGCAGCTCTCCCGGGAGCGGCGCGACTTTCACGGTGTCGCTCCCCTCGGCGGAGTCGCGGCAGTATTTTTCGCCACAGAGGCACTGAGACACAGAGGGAGCAGAGGAGGGAAGAACATGAACGCGGTGAGCTTATCGGGGAACTGCGAGGCGGACACGGTTCTTGACATTCGTCTTCGTACCTCTGTGGCTCTGTGGCCATTGTCCGTCAGGGGCCGAGCTCCCGGGTTTTTCTGGACGCGATTTTCCGGACTCTCATGAAGAACGAAGACATCAAGATCCTGGTCGTCGACGACGAGGCAGACCATGCCGCGGCAGTGGTCGAGGCCCTTCGCAGAGAGGGCTATGCCTGCGATATGGTGACCTCCGGTGAAGAGGCCGTGACGAAACTCGACGAGACGTCCTATGACATCGTCATCACCGACGTGAAGATGAAGGGCATCGACGGGTTGCAGTTGCTTCATCTCGCGAAGAAACGCATTCCCGACATCGAAGTGATCATGATGAGCGCGTACGGCACGCTGGAGTCCGCCGTGGAGGCGATGCGCAAGGGCGCCGCGGATTACATCCAGAAGCCGCTCAACCTGGGCGACATCCGAGTGCGCGTCGCGAAGGTCGTCGACAGGCAGGGCGTCGGCAGGGACAACATCGAGCTCCAGAAGCAGCTCGACAAGCGCTACGGGTTCGCGGACATCGTCGGCAACGCGGAGCGGATGAACCGCGTCTTCGAGATCGTCCAGCAGATTTCGGGCACGGACGTGACCGTGCTGATCCAGGGCGAGAGCGGGACCGGCAAGGAGC
>JAVHLO010000451.1 GCA_031082105.1 Planctomycetota bacterium | reverse complement strand
ATGACCAATGACAAATGGGAAAAGACCGTTCTCTCTAAAGCGTGCCGTCCCTCGATGCGCAGTTCCATTCAAAGACAGATACTGGCTGCATTTCTCTCGCTCCTCCTCGCGGGCTGGGCTGCCCTCGCGGTCTCCCAGGAGGTCGCGATACCGGCGCAGTTGCAGCTCGTTTCGGGAGACGAACAGAACGGTGTTGTCTCCCGGGAACTTGATGATGAGCTGCAGGTGCTGGTGTCGAACCGCGTTGCAGGCATTCGGATCCGGTTCGAATTCGTCGACATGCCGACCGGAGCCGTCGACGCGACACTCACCCCGCCCGAGGAGGTCACCGACGCGGACGGCCTCGCGTCCGTCAGACTCAAGCTGGGCTCCAAACCGGGGACCTACGTGGTGCTGGCCACGTGTGTCCATGAAGGGAAATCAAGCGCGGTCGTCTTCAAGGCGCACGCGCGCAGCGAGGACTGGTTCATCTTCGTCGTCTTCGGAGTGATCGGCGGGCTGGGCGTCTTCCTCTACGGGATCAGGCGGATGAGCGAGGGGTTCCAGAAGATGGCCGGCGACCGGATCAAGCGGTGGCTCACGATGCTCACGGCAAGCCGGATTTCCGGCGTATTCGCCGGTCTCGTGATATCGACCATCCTGCAGAGCAGCTCGGCCGCGGCCGTGATGCTCATCGGGTTCACGGGCGCAGGGCTCATTTCGTTCGTCCAGTCACTGTCCGTCATCATCGGCGCGAAGATCGGCACGACGATCACGGCGCAGCTTGTCGCGCTGCATCTGACCGACTATGCGCTGCTTTTCGTCGGCGCGGGGTTCATCTTCTTCGCCGCGTCAAAGCGACAGGGCTATCGCCATTTCGGCCAGGCGCTCCTGGGGTTCGGCCTCCTCTTTCTCGGGATAAAGATAATCTCGGAGACCGTGGCGCCGCTGACGGTGATCGAGCCGGTGCGGAGGGCGCTGGCATCGGTGCAGGACCTGAAGACAGGGATAATGATCGGACTGCTCTTCACCGTCCTGGTCCAGAGCGGCGGCGCGACGATCGGCGTGCTGATCGCCCTTTCCGCGAACAATCTGATCAACATCGAATCGGCGATCCCCATAATCTTCGGGGCGAGCCTGGGTTCGAGCATCACGGTGCTCATCGCGTCGTTCGGCGCGAAGCGCGAGGCGAAGCGGGTCGCGCTCGGACACCTCATCATTGCGTCGGTCGGCGTGCTCGTCGTTGCGCCGCTCAGCTCGTACCTGAAACATGTTGTGGTCTTCCTTGCGCCCCTTCCGGCCGGCGGCGGAACGGCCGGCGACCTCGTGGCCGGCGCGGCGGTCGCCCAACAGATCGCCTACGCCCAGCTTCTCTACAGCCTCACGATCGCGGTCGTGGTCCTGCCTTTCATCAAGCCGCTCGCGAGGCTCATCGAGAGGCTCCTGCCCGGCGCGCCTGCGGGCGAAAAGTTCGGCCCGCAATATCTGAACGGCGGTTCGCTCAAGTTCCCCGCGCTCGCGCTCGAACAGGCGCAAAGAGAGACGGTCAGGATGGCCGGGATCGCGCGAGAGCTCGTCGAAAAATCGATCGCGCCGTTCACAAGCCGTGATCGCATGGTCGTACAGGAGCTGGCGCTCGAAGACGACAAGGTCGATATCCTGCGTCATGCTATCACCCGCTTCCTCACTTCGCTCTCGCAACAGCACCTGACCGACCAGGAGTCGAAACGGAATATCGCCCTGCTGCGCGTCGTCGCAAAACTCGAGGATATCGGCGACATCGTCGTCCGCGAGATACTCGTGCTCGCAAACAAGCTGCTGAGCCAGGGCCTCCACTTCTCGGAAGAGGGTTTCCAGCAAATACGCGATTTCCACTGGGAGGTGGTTGGCACCCTCGATACCGTCATCACGGCAGTGCGCGCCGGCGACTTCACGCTGGCCAAAAGGCTGATCGAAGCGAAGGTCCACATCGTGGAGCGCGAAAAGGACCTGCACCGCGCGCATATCGAGCGCCTGTGCAAGGGGATGCAGGAATCGTTCAGCACGAGCAGCATCCACCTGGACCTGCTCACGAACCTCAGGCGGATCAATTCACATGTTGTCGACATCGCCTATGCGCTGATGGACGAGCGAGGAGGACTGGAGTGAGCAACAACGTCAACCCGAACGAAGCGACATGTCCGAGCTGCGGCCGGTTCGTCGGCCCGGCCGACCGGTGCGCGTACTGCGGGGCCGGAGTGACACAGCGCTTTTCGCTGCGGCTGATCAAGTACCTGTCGCTCCTGGTCGCCGTCGGCGGCGTGCTTTTCCTGTACCTCGCCGCGCGCGGGCTCAAGCCGGCTCGCGTCAAGATCGGCGAGCTCAAGCCGGAGATGAACCGCGGCTACGTCGAGATCGAAGGCGTCGTCGATGACGAGCCGCGCACGCTCAGCAGCGGCTCGCTCAGCCTGGTGCTCGACGACGGCTCGGGCAGGATGACCGTCTACGTCGAAGAAGAGGCACTCAAAGAGCTGCGGGAGAAGGGCGTCGTGCCCGATGAGGGCGACACGGTTTCTGTCTGCGGCTACCTGTACTACAAGAAGGACCGATCGCAGCCGTGGAGCCTGAACCTGAATTCCGCGGACCGACTGACGATCAAGGGCGGAGGCGAAAGCGGCGGCAACGGGAGCGGTGGCGGAGGCGGCCGCAGTCCGGTCATGCAGGTGCATGTCAAGGACGTCTCGACCGATATGCTCGGCAGGCAGGTCACCGTCGAGGTGTCGCTCTCGAAGGTCGTCCGAAAGACGAAGGGGGTCATCATCCTCGAGGTCGAAGAAGATGGCAGCTCGATCGATGTGAAGGTCATGGAGCGTGAGTTCGGGAAGCTGGTCGAGCAGCTCGAGAAGAGCGGGCCGGGGACGAAGCTCTCGGTTACGGGGAGGGTGGACGAGTACAAGGGGCGATTGCAGCTCGCGCCGGCGGGGACGGATGACGTCCGTGTGCTGACGCGGTAGCCCGCATTATTCACGAATCAAGGAAAAACACCAACAGACTGTCATTCCGAACTCGGTTCGGAATCTCCTTTGCGACGTGTCCGGCCCT
>JAVHLO010000450.1:1758-3066 GCA_031082105.1 Planctomycetota bacterium | reverse complement strand
TCATGTTGAAGGACCTTGCGCAGGTCACGGTCGACACGCTTTTCAAGGACGCGAATGCCGTCGAGGGCAAGCTGACTCTGACCGTAGGGCGGGTGGGCGTGTACGTGAAGAAGCAGGAGATCCGGACGGAGTGCCGTGTCAGCACTCCGAGGCTCACTGCGGCGGTGAAGGGGAGTTTCCTCGAGATGGAGAACTCTCCGGACCTGGGCGTGCTCGTGTTGACGGCGCTCGGCGATATCGGTGTCATCAACGAGTTCAATATTGAGCGCCAGATTGGCGAGAGCGTATCGCCTCAACGGGAGCGGGCGATCCTTCGAGATCGGCTGATGCTGTGGCGAAAGGAACTGGGTCGGCGCGGGATGGACGGGGATTTCGGCGGCCGGTTCATGCGCCGGTTCGGGGACGGGGCCGGTCCGGGCGGGGCGCCGCGGCCCGGGGGCCTGGACGATATGCAGGGGATGCGCACGCCGTTGCGCGCGCCGATCGGCGGGCTGGTGCAGGGCGCTTTCGGCGGCTCGAGGCTCCCGGCCTTGATGGGGCCCGGCGGAGGACTTTACAGGTTCACCGGTGCGAACGGGACAAATATGGCTGCGCGATCAGGGCTGCCGCCCTTCAGCGGCAGCCGGTTCTGTGCGGAGGTCGACCGCCTCGCCGTCATGGACGAAATGGAATACGACCGGCTGGCGCGCTACCTGCGTCGTGACGGCACCATTCCACCCGCAATCATCGACTACGTTCAGTTCAGGATCGCTCATAACTCGCATCCGCGCAGGATGCGCTGGCTTAACGCCCTCATCGACAGTTCACCTCATGGTCGCTCGCTCAGAGATGCGATAGCAAATCCGCCGTAGCGTCGTTCGACAAGTGGCGCCAGGAGGGAGTGCCCATGCCAGTGCCGCCGACACAGCCATCCTTTTGCCCCACGTGCGGCAAGCATCTGCAGACCAAGAACCTGCCGCCGCGCGCGAGGACCCACTGCCCGACATGCTCTTCTCAGCTCGTGCAAAGCCCGGACACGACTCCCACTCTGACCGACGCGGTTCGTCGCGGCTCGCCGGCCGGCGGCAGTCCGGAGTCTGATGAGAAGTGCAGGACGTTCGGCCATTTCCAGCTTCTTGAAGAGCTTGGCCGCGGAGGAATGGGCGTCGTCTGGAAGGCGTGGGACTCAAAAACGAATCGGAACGTCGCGCTCAAGGTGCTCCCGCACTCCGGACAGGTATCTGCGGAGACAAAGGAACGCTTCCTGCGTGAAGCACGACTTGCCGCGAGACTGCGCCATCCGGGCATCGTAGCGGTGCACGATGTGGG
>JAVHLO010000450.1:0-1748 GCA_031082105.1 Planctomycetota bacterium | reverse complement strand
GTGTCATTGACGGACGGGAGTACCTGGTCTCGGAATTCGTCCAGGGGAAATCGCTCGACAAACTGTTGGGACCCGGCACCGCGAAGCGGAAAGCGATCCAGATGCACCAGGCACTCGAGTGGGTGAAGCATATCGCAGAAGCGCTCGCGTACGCACACGAACACGGCGTCGTCCACAGGGACATCAAGCCGGGCAACATCCTGATCGACTTACGCGGCAAGACGTTTGTCACCGACTTCGGACTGGCGAAGGAAGTTGCCCTCACCGGCAGCAAGGCGGAAGCATCGCTCACAAGGACCGGCGCGATCCTCGGCACGCCGCAATACATGAGCCCCGAACAGGCGCGCGGTCAAGCATCCGGCCGGGCAGGAACGCAACAACTGGCCGCACAGGCGTCGGCCACGGACCAGTTCTCGCTGGCCGTAGTACTCTACGAACTCCTTGCCGGCCGACCTCCGTTCAGCGGCAAGAGTCTTCCGGCACTCTTCAGAGCGATCATCAACGAAGACCCACACCGCCCGACGGAGTTCAATCCGGCACTGCATCCCGATGTCGAGGCCATCTGTCTCAAGGCGCTCGAGAAGGACCCCGCCAGGCGTTACCCGACGATGGCCGACTTCGCCGCGGACCTGGACAGGTTCCTCGGGGGCGAGAAGACCGTCGCGCGTCCTCTTTCTGTCGTCGGGCGTGTCTGGCGCGTGGCCGAAAGGAACAAGCCGCTGTCGATGGCGTGTGCGTCCGCGCTCGTACTCGGAATCCTGTTGGCCGTCGTTTGGACCGCGGTGATCCTCCCGAAGAAGGCGCGCGAGGTCAATGCGTCCCTCGAGAAGGCGCGTACCGCCGAAGGCGCAGTGGATGGAGCGCAACCCGAAGAACTGGAGAAGCTCTGCGCTGCGGCGGCAAAGGAATACCGCAGTGTACTTGATCTCGACCCGGACAATGTGGAAGCGCAAACCGGACTCGGCCGTGTGCAACAGCGCGTCGACGAGATCGCTGCCGCGAAGAAACGCGAGCTTGAAGCGATGGAGGCGGCCGCCAGGGGAATGGGGACGTCCCCAGACGGTGTCGAAGATCTCCGCAAGGCAAATGAACTCGTCGACCAGGTCTTCAGCCGGTGGTTTGGTCTGTCGGCAGGGCCCCTCGAGGTGCTGCAGATGGCCTTCTACAACTCGACCGCCTTGCCGACCGCGGAGACCATCGAGAACTCCTGGCAGCAGTTCCACGAATTCAGATGGGGTAGTGCGGACGACCCGGTCTCCCGCGCCGCGACAAACGCGCTGGCCGGTTGGACAAGGTGCCTTGCGGGAAAGAGCGAAGAGGGCGCGCAATGGATGCGGGAGGCGCGCGAACTCGCTCCCGCTGTGCCCTACGGGGCGCTGCTGGAGGCCATGCGGCTCATGGAGGAGTACCTTGTCGTGTGTCCGCCGCCACAGCTTTCCGTCCGTGGGACCGAGCTTGAATTGACGGCCACTGCGCCGACGCCGGAGATGACGAAGCTGGCGAGAGAGATTGACGGGCTGCTGGAAACAGCGTCAGGTGGAAGCATCTGGGGAGGTGAGGAGGGCTCTTCATTCAAGAAGGTCCTTGAAGGCATGCGGGCCATGCGCGCGGGGCGTAACGAACAGGCGGACGCGGCTTTCACCGAAGCCATGCAGATCGACGCCGATTTCGCGAGGGTCTTCGGGCCCGATGTCATGTTCGTTCGTGCAAGGGTGCGCATCGTCTTGCGGCGCTTCGAGGACGCCCTT
>JAVHLO010000044.1:2376-14163 GCA_031082105.1 Planctomycetota bacterium | reverse complement strand
GGCCGGGTTACGGACAGCCCCTCGTTGTACTCATCGACGTGATGCTTGGGGCAGTACTGGGTGCACAGCCCGCAGGCCGTGCAGCTGTCGGCGTCGATGTAGCGTACGACGAACTGGAACGTGTTGGGCGCGACGGCGGCGTCGGGATGCACGCCGTCCGCGACGAAGAAGCCGGCCCCGAGCCAGGTCAATGACGGCGTGTTGTTGCGAACGAGGACGGAGTAGGTCCATGCGCCGCCGATGTATCCGAGGGTCGGGTCCCCGACGGCCTGGACTCCGCCCGCGGTCGCGTAGAACTCGTAGCCGACGACGTGCGGGTCGAGCGTTCCGAAGAATGGAATGGAAATCAGCCGGTCGTATTCTTTTCCATCGGTGTAGTCGGTGTCGGCGACATTGACCTCGAACATCTGCAATTGTTCTGCGCCGGAGATCGATCCATCGCCGTTCATGTCTACCCACACCTGGATGTTCGCCGGCCCGACATTGTCGGCGTTGACGTACTTCACCATGAACACGACGTTGCCGCCGCCGCCGACCGTCTCCGGGCTTGCGCCCATATCCACGTAGGGTTCGGCCCCGCTCCACACGAGCAGCGGCTGTGCTGCAGTGCCGGTGACGATGACGTCCGCAGCCGCATCAAGCCCGAAGTACGCGACCGAGATCGTTCCGGTCCCGACGGTGTTCGCGCTGAATGTCGTGCTCGAACCCGTAATCGGCTGAAGCGCTCCCGTGGCGCACCCCGATCCGGACCACGAGCCGGGCACGTCGCCGGCGAAGTTGTTGTCGGAGTCGTAGCCCGCTAACCAGAGTTGGACTGCGGTTCCGACGGCGGTCGTCAACTGTGTCACTTCATTCCCGCCGCCCGAAGCCTGGTCGCGGATCTTGACCGCCACCGGCACGCCTGCCACGACCGTGAATGTCCCGCTCACGCCAGTGATTCCGCCGGCCCCGAGCGCCGAGACTGTGCCCGTCCCGGTAGGAACCGGCGTGAAGACCGTTGACGTGCCCGTGACAGGCGAGAGGTTCTGGTTCACCACGCCCGTCCCGGACCACGATGTTTCTTGGTCGGCGAGGAAGTTGCCGTCGGCATCGTAGCCGGCGGAGTAGATGGACAGCGCAGCGTCCGCACTCACCGTGCAGGGACCCAGAACCACGCCGCCGCCGAAGGGTGCTGTCCGCAGGACGATCGCGGCCAGCACGCCGGGCACGACGGTGATCTGGCCGGTCGAGTCGACTATGCCGCCTCCGGCGTCCGCCCCGATCATCCCCTGCCCGGCCGGGCCCGCGGCGAATGTCGTGCCCGACCCGACCGACGGCGCCAGCAGGCCTGACGCAACGCCCGTGCCGGTCCACGTGACGCTCTGGTCGCCGAGATACGCGCCAAAGGCATCGTAACCCGCGGCCCAGACCTGGATGGATTGGTCTGCGGTCATGAAGTGGCTGCCCAACTCGGCACCTCCACCGCCGGGTGCATTGCGGATCACGATGCTCGCAAGCACGCCGCCGACGACGGTGATGTTCCCGGTCGCGTCGACGATCCCGGCCGGCGTCTCGCCGCGGATCGAGCCGACCCCGAGCGCGCCGGCCGTGAAGGTCGTATTCGTTCCAGCCAGTGGCGCGACCCAGCCGGAGGCCGCGCCAAGCCCAGTCCATGTCACCTCCTGGTCACCCATGAAGTTGCCGAACGCGTCGTAGCCGGCCGCCCAGAGCTGCATGTTCTGGCCTGCGTTGAGGACCGCGTCGCCGATCTCAACGCCGCCGTTCGCTACGGCGGAACGAAGCTTCAGACTCGCGACGGTCCCGGTCGTCACCGTGAACGTGCCGGTGCTGTCCTGGACCAGGCCGACCGTGGCGGTTGCGGTCCCGATTCCCCCGGTGTTCGCCGTGAATTGCGTCGAGGGTCCGGCGGCGGGCGCCAGCCCGCCCGCGACGCAGCCAGAGCCCGACCACGCCACGTTCTGGTCGCCGAGGTAGTTGCCGTCCGCATCGTAGCCCGCGGCCCACAGCACGGTACCCTGGCCGAGCAGGAACGTCTGGTTGCCGACCTCCTGCCCTCCGCCGTCCTGCGCGTCGCGGACCTTCAACGAAGCGAGGTCGCCGACGACGACGGCGGAATCGGATGCCGACCACTCGGAGGCGGAATTCTGTGAATCGATGGCGCGCACGCGCGCTGTGATCGTCGTGTTCCCCTGAATAAGCGGGTTGGGCGGGTTGACGCTCACAGAAGTCACGCCCGGCGCCGTCGTGTACTCCTCCGTCGCACGCGGCACTGTCCCCTCATAGGTGATTCTCACAAGGTACCGCAGACTGGCCTGCGGCGTGCTGTTTGGCGCGGGATCGACCGGCGCGTCCCACGTGACTGCCGCATTGAACGTCGACGGTCCGACCTGAGCCGGAGTGACCTGCACGTTCGTCGGCATACCCGGCACGCGGTTGTCGTTCGAATCGAAGGCATAGAGCTTGCCGTCCACGCGGGCGATGAAGGCCTTCGCATTGCCGACCGCGGGCGAGGACAGCACGGGCTGGCCCAGTCCGTATTGCGCGAGTATTCCGCCCGTTGCGGCGTCCAGCGCGTAGAGATTGTTGTTCACGAACCCCGAGGCGTACACGACGCCGCCAGTGGTCGATGCAGGTGTTGAGACGACCGTATGATACAGCGTGTTGTCGAGTTGGCGATGCCAGAGCCTGGCGCCGGTATCGCACCGGATACAGACAACCGTAAGCTTCTCGTTGCCGACGGTGACGCCGATGGCTTCGACCCCGCCTGCAAGCACCTTGCATGGGGAAGACACGATGACCTTGCGTCCCGCGGCCGGCGGGATGAGGCACTCGGGCCCGCAGCCGCCCACCCCGCTGCATCCGCAGACCACGACGTCGAAGGTCGCGTTGTCATTGATGTTCACGATCTTCCGACACCACTGCCGCGCGCCGTCCGCAAGGGCAAGTTTCACGATGCACTCGGTGTTGTCGCCGGGCACCATGTACACGTTCGACCCTACGATGACCGGCGAGTTCATCCCCATCGCACCCGATGTCAAATAGGTCCAGCGCAGCGATCCATTGCTCGAGTTGAGCGCGATGACCTTTCCGTCCGCGCAATTGAAGACGATGACGTCGTTGGGGACTGCGACCGTGCCAATCGCGACGGACGACGAGACGATTCCGGTGATATCGTCGTCCTGCGCCCAGATGACCTGTCCGTTCTCGGCGTTCAAAGCGACGACCTTGCTCTCGGGATAGCCGACCCCGATGTAGATACGCGCGGGGACGAAGGCAGCGTCTACGATCGGTGAGGAATGCGTATGTCCTCCGAGCGGCTGGCTCGTCCAGATCAGCGTTCCGGTCGCGTAGTCGAGGCAGAAGACCGTACCGCCTCGCCCGGCCAGGCAGATACTGTCCGCCCACGCCGCGGGGGTCGAGGAGATACTCGAACCGCACGCGAACGTCCAGGCGGGCTGGACGTTTCCCGGGTCAGCATCGGCCGCGCTGATGCTGATTGCGCGGAGAATGCCGTCCGAGCCGCCGATGTAAACGAAGCCGCCATATGTGATGGGAGAACACGCGATGTCGATCGCCGGCGGTAGCTGATATGTCCATGCCTGTGTGAGTCCGGAGCCGATGCCGCCCTCGTCGGTCTGGCGCGACCGCGAATAGTCCCGGCCGAGCTGGGTCCAGTCGTCGGCATAGGCCAGGACAGGAAACAAGAGCAGAGAGACGCATAACAGGCGCTTGATCATTTGATGTCTCCGAAAGTCGCTTTTTTTCGAGGCCGGCGTCTCGTCACGTACCACCGGCGTCTCCCCATGTACTGCCGCGGATGGCGGCGGCACGAGCTACGGGTCTACGTAGTACGCGGTTCCCCGGTCCGTACCGACCATCAGTTTGTCCAGCGTCGTATTGTAGCTGAACGACCGCAACATGACGCCCGGGCCGAAATCCCAGAGCAACTGGACGCTCTTGTCGGACAGTGCGATCTTGTAGACCTTTCCGTTTTGGTTGCCGACATAGACATATTTGTCTGGACCAGCATCGAGCACTAGCGCGCCGGACTTGATGCTGATACCTCCGTCGAGCGGGCCCGCCGGCGCGACCCAGTTCGCATTGGCCGGTCCCGCGGTGTCCGAGATCCTCGCATAGATCCTGCCCGAGTTGTCGCCGAAGTACACGTTGTCACCGTCCTGCCACGCCATCCCCTCGATCTGGTCGGAAGCCGCGAACGGCCATCCGCCTATGGCTGGGTAGGCGGGATCATGCGCAAGTATCCCGTGCATCTTGCTGTCCTTCGAACCGACGAACAGGTATCCGGTCACGTCCGTCTCGAGGTTCGTCCAGGCCACGATGTCGTTTGTCGCACTCGCGTAGGACGCATCCGCCCCGACGCCTCCCACGTTGATGCGCATCACATGCGCTGAGCCTCCATCGGCCAGTGTCCCGATGTGCAGGTACTTGAACGTTGAAGCACCGGCGGTGTATTCCTCGAACGATGGCGCGGCGGCGGGTTTCCTTGTCATTGCGCCTGTCGGGAACCCGGCGAGCGGGGTACCATCGCTGGACTTGATCGCGAAGACCGCGTACGTCGGCACCGCCGAAATGCGCGCGCCGAAATAGACGATGTCGTCCGAGAACCCTTCATCCCAGAATACGACGACCGGCGAAGTCACCTCGAGGCACGTCGCCGGCTGGTAGGCGGCCCACAGCGTCGGCCCGGCATTCGCAGTGTCGCGCAGGATGATGACATATCCGGTGGTCGTTCCGAAGACTATGTGATCGATCCCGGGCGGGCCGTCGGTCTGCCACGACACCCAGACTGGGCCGACGATGGTGCCGTAGCCCGCGCCGGAGACGCTGTAACGCGAGATCTCCTGTCTCGTGCTTCCATTGATCGCAACAAGGTACGAGTTGGAGCCCGTCGTCACCGCGGCGTACAAGCTGTACCAGCCGCCCGCGTTCTCGATGGTTCCCTCGTTGACGAACCCGCGCACGCCCTGGTCCGATCCGGAACACGACTCCGATCCGCTGAGCCGCGTCAATCCGGCCGGCCAGTTGATTTTGCCGCCGTTCACCTCGCATTCGTGGGCGGTTCCGACACCCGCGCCAGTCGCGTCGAAGTTCATCACGACGATCCCGTCTCCGATTCCGGTCGAGTCCTCAAGGTACACGTTGTAGCCCGTGCCGTTTCCGAACGAAAGGTCGAACGAGAAGCCGGGGCAGTCTATGGAGCCCGTGGCCCGATAGACCGAAAGATGTCGTCCGCCGTTCTTGGCGTTCGCGAACGCGACCTGGTCGAACCTGGCAAAGACGGTCGTAGCAAGGCATCTCATGCCATAGCTCCCACCGCCCTGCCCCGCACCGACGGAAGTGTATCCGCAATACGACATGGCGAGTTTCGCGATGTCCAGCGTACCGCCGACCGTCACATCGTAGAAGTCGCCCGCTACGATCGATGTGATCGTCGGCGTCGCCGCTCCCGCGTAGGTCGTCGCGAGCGTCCCGCCGCTTTGAATTGTCAGGGTCGTCCCGTTCGCCATTCGCAGCGTCGAATTGTTGCTGAGCAGGAGCTTGCCGCCGCTCTGCACGGTCGCATTCCCGCCACTGTTTGCGGCGAATTCATTCAGATCGAACGTGCCGGCGGTGACGGTCGTCTGACCGGACACGACGGCATTGTTCGCCAGCGAAGCCGTGAATCCCGTCTTGTTCACTCGTAGGTTCGGGTAGGTCGTGCCCGGAACGGACTGGTTCGCCGTCGTGCTGTCGAACACGACCCAGCCGCTGGCGCCCGAGAGCGTGCCGAGACTCGCCACGCTTGCCGCGCGGACCCGCAACTCGCCGGCACCAGTAAACGTCGTGGTACCGCTGACGTTGATGTCGCCCGTGACGGTCGCGGTGCCTGTACTGATCGTCAGTGCACCGGCCCCGCTAAGGCTGCCGGAGACTGTCAGGCTGCTGCTGCCCACGGCCAGCGTTCCCGCGGTCATCACGACGTTGCCGGTCACGGAAGTCGCGGCATTGAGCACAACGGATCCCGCCCCCTTGTTCACCTCGACGGCGGCGAATGACATGCCGCCTGGGGAGACGTTCTGCGGGTTCACATTTCCGACGAAGCGAACGGTCCCCGTTCCGGAAAGCGCGCCGCCCGTGCGGGTGAAATCGCGGTTAGCTTCCAGCACGGCCGTGCCCTGCAGGTCAAGGGTCCCGGACTCAATCGATACGCTCCGACAGACTCCGGTCGTCCCTGTCGAAATGCGCGCAGGCTGCTGGCCTGCGGAGACAATCCGCACGCTCGAATAGCTCGCGGGCGTTTGCGCTGGATTCCAGTTGGATGGATCGGCCCAGTCAGTGCTCACCGCTCCGGTCCAGACCAGTACTTGAGACCACACTATGGAATGGCCGGGTACGGCAGGCGATTCCTGCTCTCCGGCCTCTCGATCGTGCTCGGTCGACGGCCCTCCGCCGATGGGCTGGTCGATGGTGAACGTGGAGCCAACATTGTAGGCCGCGTCCGTCGCCACGCTGTACCACCCGCCGCCCGGATTCACTGCCTGGAACCGCAGCGACCCCGCGCTGATTGTTGCTGGGGCGCCTCCGCCGAGTCTCACGTTCAATAGGGCGGCATAGGCATACGAAGCAGGCACGCCGGTACCATACAGAAGCTCTGTGTCGTTCAGCGTCGTGATTGTGGATCCCGACAGGAACCGCATGCCGTCGCCGTTGCAGTAGTAGAAATTCAACGAACCGACATCCGCGATCCCGCCGTTGTCGAACGTCAAGGCGAACCGCGTGGGGGTGACTGTGTCCGTCGATGTGATCGTAGGCCGGGATCCGCCCCCGAACACCGTCTGCAGCCGCCCGCCGCTCAGTATCGTCACGGAGTTCCTGAGCCTGAGGAGGCAGTTGCCGGTCAGATTGAGCGTCGATCCCGCGCCCGTCACGGTCATGACCCCGAGCGGGCCGGCACTGGAGACGCGCAGATCTCCGCCCGCAACGAGCGCGAGCTTGCCGCCAGCCGAAACGGTCAGGTTGCCTGCGCAGTCCGCGACGCCGCTGAGCGTCGCTGTCTGAGCAACGTTGGAGAACTCAAGATGGTAGTAGTTGGCCGCGTACACGGCCTGCGGGCCGGTCGTCCGCGCGTACCTGACGGTCGAACCGCTACCCTTCGAGAAAGTACCGAGCGAAGTGACCGGACCAAGCAGTGCGAGAGTCCCGGTCCCGATGACTGCATCGAATTGCACGGCCCCGCCGGCCGCGCTGAAGTCGCCGGTGACAGAGCATGTGCCGATCGTGATCTTCAGCGTGCCTGCGCATGTCGCGCTTCCTGCAACAGTAACGTTCCGGTCTGCCTCATCGAGAGTCCCGGACGTGACGGCCAGGTTGCCGCCCAGAGTCAGATTGCCACCCAGCGTGGCCGTCCTCGCCCCCTTCGCGATCTCGAGATGCCAGTAGTTTCCGGCGACGACCGTCTGGTCCGCCGTTGTCGAGACATAGGCGACGGTCCCGGTGACAGGATTGAACCCCGCGCCGAACGACGAGACCACGCCGCCGCACTCCAGACGACCCGCGCCCGTGAACGTCACTGCGCCCGGCGAATCGAACGCGGCCAACGCGACAAGCTTGCCCGCTCCGATGGTGAGGGTCCCCGCGACGTTCACGTTTCCGCTCACCGTGACCGTCGTCGTCGCGTCCGGAACCGCGAACGGGCCCTGGGTTATGTCCAGATTGTTGGAAACGGTGAAGGTCGCTGCCGCGCTCGCCGTCCCGCCGGCCTTGTTGATCTCGAGCCGATAATAGCCGACCGCCTTGACCGACTGGTCCGCCCCGCTCATGTACCGGACAAGGCTCGTTCCGGCCGTGAAGGACGTAAAGGCGG
This sequence comes from Planctomycetota bacterium, assembly GCA_031082105.1. Classification (GTDB taxonomy): domain Bacteria; phylum Planctomycetota; class MHYJ01; order JACQXL01; family JAVHLO01; genus JAVHLO01. The sequence continues at coordinate 6,299 of JAVHLO010000044.1, read as the reverse complement.
TAACGGTGCCGGCCAAGTCGAGCCGGCCGGCCCCGGAAAAGCTCAGCGCACCGGTCGAGTTGAACGGCCCGTTCACGACGATGATTGCGGTGGTCGCGCTGATCGTGGCCGCGTTCGCGAGCCCGCCCGGACCGACGGTCAGGCCGTTCGCGCCGAGGCTCAACGTGCCGCCCTGGACATCGACCGAGTTGTTGGCAACCAGCGCCCCGCCCGGGCTCGCTGTCCTCGGCGGATTGTTCACGCGAAGGTTGTAGTAGGTCAACGCCGGGATCGCCTGGTCAAGCGTCGTGCCATCGAACGTCACGGTGCCCGTACCGGCCGTGAAGGACCCGCCGATGGCAACGGAACCGGCGAGCCTCAATTCGCCCGCGCCCGTGAACTCGACCGCGCTGCCACCCGGCGCCGAGAATGCGCCGTTGGCATCGACGGTCCCGTTCCCTATGCGCAGGCTGCCCGAAACGGACGTCGTGCCCGCCACCGACACCGTGAAGTTGCCCGCGGAGAGTCCGCCGATGGAGACCGTAAGGTCGCCGTTGACCGTCACGTTGCCCTGCGCGTTCGCGAAGCGGACGGGCGGCCCGTTGCTCTTCGAGACCGTGAGATGGTGATACGTATAGGCCGGCAGGCTCTGGTCCGCCGCGGTGCCGTCGAACTTAACGGTCGACCCCGCGCCTGCGGTGAGCGGACCCGCCATCGTGACCGCCCCACCGAGGTGGAGCTGGCCTGTGCCGAGCGTGACGGCAGCCGTGCCGGCGGTGTCGAACGAACCGTTGGCGTCGAACGTCCCGGAGGTCACGGACAGCGTGGCGCCCGCGGCGACGGACGCGCTGCCGGTCACCGTCACCACGTTGCCCGCGCCCGCAAACTGGCCGGAAACCACTGACAGGTCTCCTCCGACGGCAAACGAGCCGCCCGCGGTGGCGGTCTTGGCCACCGTTGCGATCTCCAGGTTCGAGTAGTTCAGGGCAAAGACCGTCTGGTCCGCCGCCGTGTTCTCGTACCTGACCGTGCTGCCCGCCGCGGCGGAGAATGTCCCGAGCGAAGAAACGGCTCCCCCGAGCTCGAGCCTGCCGGCGGCCGCCGTGAGCGACACCGTACCCGTCGCGCCGAACGAGCCGTTGGCGTCAAGCGTGGCGGCGCCGATCTCGACGGTGCCGGCGATGCTGGTCGCGCCTGTGACGGCGGTCGTGCCCGCGGTCAGGCGGAGCGTCCCCGACGTGACGGTCAATGCGCCGCCCACTGAGCACGCCGCGCCGATCGAGCCGACCTTGTTCGTCGTGGCGATACGCAGATTGTTGTACGTCGCGGCGATCACGGCGCGGTCGGTCGTCGTGTCCGCATATTCCACGGTCCCGGTCAGCGGTGTCAATGTCCCGAGCAAGACAACATCCCCGCGGAGGCGAAGCAGCCCCGAACCCACGAAGAGCGTCTCGCCGCCGGTCGCGTTGTAGGAGCCGTTTGCGTTGTACGTGCCGTCCCGGATGCGCAGCACGCCGCCGTTGACCACCGTATTTGTGCTTGTTGTCACCGTGAAATCGACCGTGCGGAAGATGCCCTGGCTGATCGTCAGGCCGCCGTCGAACGTGAGCGTGGAATCCGCGGCCGCGGTTGTGCCGGCGGTCTTGTTGATCGTCACATCACGCAGGTTGGTGACTCCGGATATCTTGATCTTCTGCGCGGCGCCGCCGCGGAACGCGACCGTCCCCGCCGTCAGGTCCAGAGTTCCCGTGTTCTTGCACTCAAAATCGCCCCACACCTCGAGTGTGAATGCCGCGTTCATGACCAGCTTGCCCGTCGTGATCTCGATGCTCCTGCAAGCGGAGGCGGCCGTAATCCGGGGCGCATAGAAGTTCGGCCCCACGCCGACCGGGATCCGGACATCGTCGGCCGCTCCGGGAGCGGGACCCGGATTCCAGTTGCCTTCCGTGCTCCAGTCGTCGCTGACCGTGCCCGTCCATGTCTTCATGATCAGCCAGCGCAGCGTGCCGGTCGTGTCCGGGATCGCAGGCGCCGTGACTGCCCCTTCGAGCTCGCGCTCGCGCACGGGAGCGCCCGAGTAGTTGATGAACTCGATCGTGGCCTGGAAACCCGCGCGGGTCGTGGCAAAGCAGTCATTGCTGTTGTCGAACGAGCAGTTCGAGAAGCCGAACGTGGTGGTCCCCGGGTCGTTCGTCCTCATGTAGAGGAACGTGCTGTTGGCCACGCCGGTCCCGTTCGAGAACGAGCAGTCGTCGATGTCGATGATCGTTGCGCCTTCCATGATGCGCAGACCACTGGAGTCGGAGTAACTCATATTCATGCCGGCAAGCCAGACGGTCGCGCCGGAGTTCACCGTGAACGAATAGCGCGTGAATCCGTCCCACGTGACGGTCGGTTTGAACCCGCCGGCCGTGCTGGTCGCGAACGAACCGTTGACGGCCAGCGACGCGCCGAGCCGCAGCGCGCAGTTGCCGACCATTTCGAGCGTGCCCGAGTTCGTGGCCGCGCCCGTGACGGTCAGGTCGCCTCCCGGCTGGATCTCGCACTCCGCGCCACCGAGCACGGTCAGAGTCCCCGAGACCGTTGCCGTACCGGACAGAGACGCCGCGCACCCACCGGAAGTCTCGATGGAAAGCGTGTTGTAGCTCACAGGCTGAACCGTCTGCGTCGATCCGACGCGCAGATACCGCACGGTGCTGTTGCCCTTTGTGAAGGTCCCGAACGAACTGACCTGACCGCGGAGTCTCAGCTGGCCCGTGCCGGCAGGGCCGAAGCTAACGCTCGCGCCTGAAGCATCAAACGTACCGGTGCAATCCAGAACGCCGGATGAAATCGAGCACGCGGAGCCCGCGACAACGGTCGTCCCGCCCGTCACGGTGATCGTGTTTGTGCCCACGTTGAGGGTCCCGGACTGGACCCGCAGGTCGGAAGTGACCGCGAAGCTGCCGCCGATATTGGCGGAAGGCGTGTTCGTCGTGAGTTTGTAGTATGGCAGCGTCGCGACGGTCTGGCCCGCCCCGGCGCTCGCATACTCGACGGTCCCGTTGCCGGGTGTCCAAGTGCCGGAGTTGATCGTCGCAACCCCGAGCAGGCGCAGTGTGCCCGACGGCGAGCCGGTGAATGTGATCGCGCCGGTATCGGTAAGTGCACCGCCGATCTGGACGAGTCCGGAGGTCGCGATGGACAGCGTGCCGGTGTTGCCGAGGTCTCCAGTGATGGTCAGGCTCTTGTCGCTGGTCGCGAGCGTGCCGCCCGAGATCGTGACATTGCCGCCCGCGGTTGCCGCGCCTGCGAGCGTGCCTACCCCGCCGCCACCCTTGTCGATCACCAAGTGATGGTAGGCGACCCCCTGCACGTTCTGCGCCCCGGTGCCGGTGTATTCGACGGTCGTACCGGCCGCTGCAGAGAAAGCACCGAGGGAATTGACGGCGCCCGCAAGCCTGAGAAGCGCGCCTGACGCCGTGAGCTGTACGTTGCAGGCGGCGTTCGGGGCGAAAGTGCCGCCGCAGTACAGCGTGGCCGTGCCACCGAGGGTGAGCCCGGTGCCGACCACGGCGCTCACGCCGCCCTGGACCGCCACGGCGTGCGTGTCGGCCACGGCGAACGTGCCGGCCTGGACCGAGAGAGCGCCCGCAACCGTCAGACTCGCTCCGGTCGTTCCGACCTGGCCGGACTTGTTCACCACGAGGTTGTAGTAGTACGGGTTCGGCACGGGGACGATGGTCTGCGCGGCCGTCGACGAAGTGTACTCGATCGCACCTGCGCCCGGATGCGATACTCCTGCGATGCCGACGACGTTCCCGCCAAGGCGTAGCGTACCTGCGCCGGTAAACTCGAGCATTGCGACCGGCGGGCCGGCAGCCGAAGAGTCGAACTGACCGCCGATCGTCACGAGCCCGCCCGCGCCGATCGAGAGCTTGCCGGTGGACAAGACGGTGCCGTTG
>JAVHLO010000044.1:569-2366 GCA_031082105.1 Planctomycetota bacterium | reverse complement strand
GAGCGTGCCAGAATTGACCGCGAGTGCGCCCGCGGCCGAGGCCGCCGCGCCGGAAAGCGTCGCCGTGCTGCCTCCGGACTTGGCGATCTCCAGGTTGTGGTACGCGACGGCCGGCACATTCTGCGCCCCGCCCGAGACGAACGCCACGGTCGACCCGTTCGCGGCCGAGAACGAGCCGAATGCCGCGCTCACCGTCCCGCCAAACGCAAGCCTCCCCGTGCCGGTCAACTGGACCGTTCCGTTCGTCGCGTCGAACGCGCCGTTTGAGTTCACCGTGCCGGAACCCACCTTCAGAGCCGCGCCGTTCGCGACCGTCGTGCTCCCGGTGATATTCACGGTGAACCCCGCCGCGTCAAACGCGCCGGACACGAGATCGAGCACGCCGGCGACCGTGAATCCCGCCCCGGCCGTCGCCGTCTGCGCGGTCTTGTCGACGCGTAGATTGTAATAGGCCGCCGCAGGTACGGTCTGTGCGGCCGTGGTCGACACGAAAGCCACCGTGCCGGTGTTCGGCGCCAGCGTCCCGAACGCGCTTGTAGAGAAGAGTCGCAGGATCGCTCCGCCTTCGAGCGAGACCGTCCCCGCCGACGAATTGAACGGTCCCGCGACGTTCACGGTGCCGCCCGCCCCGATGCTGAAGGTGCCTGCGCCCGTGAAGGTCACACCGCCCGCGCCGCTCGCATCGAGCGTCGCGCCGCCGGTAGCAAGCGTGCCACTGGTGATTTCGAGCGTGCCGGTGCAGGTCGTCGTGCCCGCGGACAGCGTGGCGGTCGTGCCGGGCGTCTTGGCGACTTTCAGGTTGTAGTAGGCCACCGGCGCCACAGACTGGGCGGAGCCCGCGATGTATTCGACCTTGCCGGTTCCACCGGAGAACGAACCGATGGCGTTGGCGCCACCGCCGAGGCGCAGCAGGCCGCCCGCCACGGAGAAGCTGACGCTGCCGCTCGACGCGTCGAAATTGCCGGATATCCTCACCTCGCCCGCCCCGCCGCCGATATCGAGCACGGCCCCGGCGCCGATCGATGCCGCGCCGGAGACGAGCAGATTGAAACCACCCGTCGCGAGCGTGCCGGAGACCACCGTCAGCGCGCCGGTGCAGGTTGTGTTGGACTGGAGAGTCACCGTCGACGTGCTGTTGACCTCGAGATTGCGTAGCGCGCTGCCGCCGGTGTTGACGTTCTGCGGCACTGAGCCGGCAGTCTCTATCGTGCCGTTGTTCGGCATCGAGATGCTGCCGGTCTCATTCGTCAGGTTGCCGTAGATCTGCAGCCGGTAGTTCGGATTGTCCGGGAACGAAAGGACGCCTGTCGTGATCCTGAGGTTCCTGACCACGCCGTTGGCATCCATTGCCGGGTCGTTCAGCACGTTCGGGATGAGCGCATCGGAGTTGGCGTCGGGCGGGCCGGGGATCCCGCCGGCATCCCAGTTGCCCGGCGTGCTCCAAGTCGTATCCACGGCACCGGTCCATTGGAAGGTCCGCGCCCAGCGGATTGAGTTCGGCGGCTCCGGCGTCAGGTTGCCGCCCTCGCGGTCATGCTCGCGCGCCTCCACGCCGCCCGTCCCGCCATACTGGCTCATCGTCACGATCTGGCCCGCGGCATATGCGCTGTCGGTGGCGACGTTGTACGTGGTGGAAGTATCGAAGGTGCAGCCCGTGAAATCGTACGAACCGCCCGATGCGCCCATGAATACTTTCAGGAAAATGCTTCCTGCCGTGCCCGGTCCGTTCGCGAAGCTCACGTTGTCGATGTCGGTGATGATGGCCCCGCTCTTGACGTACAGCCCGGCGGCATTGCA
>JAVHLO010000044.1:0-559 GCA_031082105.1 Planctomycetota bacterium | reverse complement strand
GGAAGGTCAACGCGCCGACGTGGATGCGTCCGTTCGCGTTCACCTCGAAACTGTAGCGCGTGCTCGAATGCCATTCGACGGTGGGCTTGTTCCCGCCGCTCTCGAACGACTCGAACGCGCCGCCGGCGTTCACGGCAAGGCCGGTCTTCATGTAGAGGAAGCTGCTGCCGTTCATCGTCATGGTCCCGCTGAGCGAGATGTTGTCCGGCGCGGTCTGGTCGCACGTGAGCGATGCGCCGGGGGCGAGCGTTATCTTGCCGCCGCTCTGGACGACAAGAGTACCCGTGACGGTCGCAGCCGCGGCAAGGGTCGCATTCTGACCTGTATTGGCGAACTCCATATGGCAATAGGAGACCCCCGCGCCGCCCTTGACGGATTGGGCCTGCGTGGTAGAGCGGTATGAAACGGTCGAATTCGCCGCGGCCGTCAGAGCGCCGGGCCAGTTCACGCTGCCGGCAAGGTTTAGCGCGCCGCCTCCGGCGATCGTCACAGCGCCTGAACAACTGAACGCATTGCCGGCCGTCGTGGTGCTCGCCCCACCCCGTCGAACGGGATAACC
>JAVHLO010000449.1 GCA_031082105.1 Planctomycetota bacterium | reverse complement strand
GGCTTCCTTTTCCACTTCGAGCCGAAGGTCGTGTCTGAACGACTCCCTGGTCTCGCCGGCCTCCCAGAATTCCACCGTCGCGCCGGTGACCCAGCTGCCGTAGTAGTAGTCGCCGCCGCCGGGCAGGTGTGCATAGATGATGAACTTCTTCGTCGTTCCCCGGGCGCAGTTGACCGGCATCCTGGTCGCGACCTCACCCTCGCCCTCGTTCCATCTCACCAGCGTATCGAGAACGATCGCGAGCGTGCCCCGGACCTCGTTCCCGGTGCGATTGTCAATCGTCACGGCAACGGGGAACCAGCCCTCTGTGCAGTGCTCGCCGAAGCACGGCTCGACGGTCACCTGCAGGTTCTTCCTGTCTTTCCCCTCCTGCGCCGGCCTCTCCTGGGCATCGATCCGAGTCGAGAGTGAAAGCGCCAGAACCAGAACCGACAGAAGAGGGACGAGGCGGGACAGGAAAGGCAAGGCGTGCGGATCGGCTCGTCCGGGCGTGAAGGAGGTCATACTGTTAGCGTCCTCTCAGGTCCGCAAGAATATGGGCGGGTCAGATCCGCACTGTTCACGAATCAGGGAAAGACATCGATAGGCTGTCGTTCCGAACTCGGTTTCCGCCGCAGGCGGATCCCGCCTTAAGCGGGGCGGAATCTCCCTTGCCGCGTGTCCACCTCTAGGGCACGATCAGCGACATGGAGCACTTGTAGCACGTCAGCCGTTCACCCGATTGGAAGAGCACGGCGTTGTACTGTGTCCCGCACTTGAAACAGACGAGCTGCTTCCCGCGCTGGAAATCGAGGACGCGGTCGACCTGTTCCCTGGTCACGAAGCCTCTCTCGACCATAAGCTCACCGAGCCGGACGCTCTTGCCCTTGTCAAGCTGGGCCTGCAGTTCCAGCGTCGCGGTGACCTGGTCTTCGGTCGCGAACCCGAACCTGAGGAGCAGTTTTCCGAACATCGAATCCGCCCGCCGTTCGCGGCTCCGCACGGCCTGGGCGTTGAGGTTCTGCCGCTGGATCTCTATGAGCTTCTGGATATCGGCTTCGGAGACATACCCGCGCTCCAGCATGATCACGCCGAGCGGCTTCCGTTCGACCTGGGTCTGCTGGATGCGGATGCACTCCTCGACCTGGGCCTCCTTGACGAGCCCGGCATTGACCGCGATGCGGCCGAACAGACTGTCCGTCTTTGTTGTCATTCAGGCAAAGAACAAGTCGGGCTACCGCCTGTCCCCGGCAGCCATCAACAACCCGATGATCGTCTTGCCGTCCACAATCCTGCCGGAGTGGATCATCCGGATCGCTTCGTCCACGGAGAAGACACGCGCGCCCGATATGTCGTCGGAATCGTCCGCCGCGCGGACCTCACACCTGCCCAACCCGTACGCAAAGAAAAGAACCAGTTCTTCCGAGCAGAAACCCGGGCACGTATAGAACTTGGCCACGCGCCTGAATGTCCGCGCGGCATAGCCGGTCTCTTCCTGGAGCTCACGGCGGGCACAGGCGGCGGCAGGTTCGCCCGGCTCCAGGGTCCCGGCAGGTATCTCCCAGAGATGACCTCCCGTCGCGAACCTGAACTGCCTGATCAGCAGGACATGGTTTGCATCGATGAACGGGACGATGCCGCACGACCCGCCGTGGACCACGAGATCGCGCTGGACGATCCTCTTGCCGGTCGTACGCAGCCGCAGGGACACGACTTCAAAGACATGCCCTTTGAAGATCTTCCGTGTCGACCTGACGTTGCCGAACGTCTTCTTCTTGCGCGCCATTGCAGGTGACCCAATATCGGTTTCGGTGAGATTCCGCGACATTCTTCGGCGTCAGCAACCGCCGGACGGCCTCCGACACTCCTGGATTCCGGCATTCGCGGGAATGACGGGCACAGCTCCTGTTTCAAGATCGCCGGAGGCGATTCAGTTGCACTCCGCGAGTTTCCGCCTGATGAGATCGGCCCGAACCGCATCGCGCTCAGCCGGCGAAAGCATGCGATTCTGCAGCTTCTGCAGGTGACCGGGCTGGGTGGCGATGAACAGGTCGTTCACGAGCCCGATCGGGACTCTCTTGATCAGTCCCGTGTTGACCCCAAGCCTGACCGCGGACAGGTGTTCGAGCGTCTCTTCGGAGTTGATCGCCCTTGCGTTCGAGAGAATGCCGAAGGCCCGCCAGACCCGGTCCTCCAATCGCGTCCTGTTCTCGCTGATCAGTTTCACCCTGCACTCGCGTTCGAACTTCACGATCTGCGGGATGAGCTTCTCCATTTCCGCGACGGTCTGCTGTTCCGATTTCCCGAGCGTGACGTGGTTCGAGATCTGGTAGAAGTCGCCCGAGGCGCGTGTTCCCTCGCCATACAGCCCGCGCACGATGTAGCTCAGCCGCGAAAGCACCCTGAACACCTGGTCGATCTGGTTGAGCATCGCGAGAACGGGCAGGTGGAGCAGAACCGACAGGCGCAGTCCCGTCCCGACGTTGGTCGGACAGGCGGTGAGGTAGCCGAACTGCGGCCTGAAACAGAACGGAAGCACCTTGGCGATCGCGTCCTCGACCCTGTACACGGCCTCTTCGGCCTCGCCGAGTCGAAATCCCGAACGGAGCACCTGTATTCTGAGATGGTCCTCCTCGTTGACCATGACACTGATGCCGGACTCAGGCGCGATGGCGACGCCGCGCGGCCAATCGGCGTTGGCGTGTTCCTTGCTGATAAGGTGGCGTTCGACGAGGAACAGCTTGTCCGTTGCGGGCGCCTCTTTGAGAGGAACGTAGTGGAGATTGAGGTCCTGGAGTTCGGAGATCTTCTGGCTCGCCAGTGTCTCGATCTCGGCCTTATCCTTGTGCGTCGCCTTGGTGGAGAACCTGTGGCCCGCCGCGTTCCGCGCCAATCGCGCGCGCGTCGAGACGACGATATCGGCCTCGGGCCCGCTCGCATCGAGCCACGTGTTTGGCTTTGTCGCCAGTTCGTCCAGGTTCACTTCATCCATCCGAATGGGTCAGTCTCAAAGAAACCGGCGCCCCGAGCCATAGCTCGATCTATTCATGAAATTCGATTCGTTGTCATGCCCCCGACCGCTGTCGGGGGCATCTCCTTCAGCGAAGGGCCGGAC
>JAVHLO010000448.1 GCA_031082105.1 Planctomycetota bacterium | reverse complement strand
CACTCCGCTGCGGCTACGTGCCTTACTACAAACCTTCGTGAATAATGCGGGCTAGCGCATCGACTTTTTTGCCGCCTCCAATCGTTTTTCGGCCTCCGCCCGGCCGGGCCAGTCGGCCGGTGCGAGTTCGAGCGCCTTCGCGTAGTCCGCGACCGCGCCGGCATAGTCGCCCGCCTCGTGGCGCGCGTTCGCGCGGGTGTCGTAGGCGTCGAAGAACCCGGGGTCCAGCTTGAGCGCCTCAGAGGCGTCCGCGATGGCGCCGACGTAGTCCTTTTGAAAGAAGCGCGCCATCCCGCGATTGTTGATTGCGTCTACGAGGTCTGTTTTCAATCTTGTCGCCTCGTCGTAGTCGGCGATCGCGCCTGAGTAGTCGGCCTTCGCAAGCCGCGCATTGCCACGCGCGAAGTACGCGCCCGCGCGGCTCGGGTCCAGCTTGATGCCGGCGTCGAAGTCGGCGATTGCGCCGTCGTAGTCGCCTGCGGCCAGGCGAGCATCGCCGCGATTGACGTACGCCTCGGCAAGCTGTGGGTCCAACTCCAGCGCGCGATTGTAGTCCGCCATCGCGCCATCGCAGTCGCCGGCGTCGAACCGGGCGTCTCCGCGATCGCAGTACGAGTGAGCGCGCTGCGGATCGAGCCTGATCGCCTCGGTGTGGTCCGCAATCGCTCCTTCGATATCGCCCTCGGCGTGCCGCGCGAGGGCACTGGCGGTATGGGCCTTCACGTAGCCCGGGGCGACCTTGATCGCCTCGCCATAGTCCTCGATCGCGCCTGCGACATCTCCCTTCGCCTCTCGAGTAAGACCGCGGCCAATGTGAGCCTCTGCATTGTGCGGATTCATCTTCAGCGCCATGCTGTAGTCATCGATTGCGCCATTGTAATCGCCTCCTGTATGCCGGGCCATTCCCCGGGCCGCGTACGCGACGGCGGAGACAGGGTCGATCTCGATCGCCCGGGTGTAGTCGGCGATCGCGCCCTCTGTGTCGCCGATGTCCGCGCGGGTAACGCCCCGGAAATAGTATGCCTCAGCGTAGTGAGGTCGAATCTCTATGGCGTCGCTGAATTCCCTGATTGCCGTTTCTGTCTTGCCCTCATCGAGCATGCTCACAAGTCCACGCAGCCAGGCGAACTGCTCGCGCCCGAACTCGCCTTCATGCCGTCTGCTTCCCTCGTTGCTGATATCGAGAACCTGCTCGTATTTGCCTTGAGCCAGGGACACCATTGCGTCCGCAACAAGGAGGTCCACTTCCTCCAGCTCCCACCCTCTTGCGCGCTCCTTGCCGCCCCTCCACAAGCTCAACCCCTGTTCCAGCCGGGCACGCCCTTCTTGCGCCTTCTCCCAGGCCGCTGCTTTTCTCTCTCGTGCGTCCAGGCTTTGACCGATATCGAGCAAAGCCTGGAACGCCTCCTCCACTTCCAGCAGGCCCAGCCATACGAGCGCCGGCGCGAATTTTCCGTCCAGTGTGAGCGCCTCCTTGTACCGGTTCTTCGCTTGTGCCCTGTCGCCGAGGAGATGATGCGCTCTGCCAATGTAGTAGCAGGGCTCTGCCATCTCCGGGGCGATTTCGCGCGCCTTCTGAAAACACTCGATGGCGCCCGCCATCCGCTCGCGAACCCGCGCAATCCCTTCCCCCTTGACATAGAGGTACGATCTAGCCAGGTCCACCGGTTTTCTGCCCGCCTCGATCTGCGCCCAGGCAAGTGACCGTCTGCGCTCGCGTTCATCCTGCTCGAGTTTGGCCGCCGCGATCGTCGTCTTCTCCGTCTCAAGGCGCGAAATCCGGTCGTCCGCCGACCTCTGCGCCTCGTCGCGAACCCGCATGCCGTCGGCATCGTTCGGAGAGAAGGACAAGAGTCTTACTGCGGCCTCCTTCGCCTTCTCCCAGTCTTTCTTAGCGTACGCGTCGAACATGGCTGCCCGCGCGCAGGCGAGGCCGCCGACGCGCCTGATCGCACCGACCGCGAACAGTATCCCGGCCAGCAGGGCGATCGCGACGGCCACGGACCCGGCGACCAGCGCGGCCCGGTTTCGCTGCGCCCTGCGCCAGAATCGCGATAGAGCGGAGACGGGCCTGGCGGAGATCGGCTCGCCCGCCAGCAGCCGCTCGAGGTCTTGCGCAAACTCGAGCGCGGTCGGGTAGCGGCGTTCCCCATCCTTCTCGAGGCATTTGAGGCAGATGGTCTCGGCCTCGCGACCAATCGTCTCATCGATACGGCTCGGGGCGATCGGGTCCGCGCCGTCCAGCTTCTTGATCAACTCGAGGACGGTCTCTGCCTCGAACGGCGCGCGCCCCGTGAGCAGCCTGTACATCATGGCGCCCAGCGAGTAGACGTCGGAATGCGGCCCGACGGCGTCCCGCTGTCCGCGCGCCTGCTCGGGCGACATGTACAGGGGCGTGCCCATCAGCCCGCCGGTCACGGTCAGAGAGGACTCATCGCCCCTGAATTCCTTGGCCAGACCGAAATCGGTGAGGACCGGTTTGCCTTTTGCGGTCACGATGACATTGGCCGGCTTGAGGTCCCGATGGACGATCCCGTGCTGGTGCGCATGCGCCACGGCGAACGCGATGTCCCGCAGACACTCAAACGCCTGTTGCCGTGAGAACCGGGCCGGCGCGCCCGCGACGCCCTCGGGACCGATCGCCGCGTTCAACAAATTCTCGAGGGTCTTGCCTTCAAGATACTCCATCGTGAAATAGTGGAGGTCATTGCAGACCCCCAGGTCGAATATCTTGACGATGCCGAGGTGGTCGAGTTTTGCGACACTGCGCGCCTCGCGCATGAACCGCTTGACGGACTCGATATCGATGCCTCTCTGTTCGTTGATAGTCTTCAGCGCGACCATCCGGTTCAGTTGACCGTCCCAGGCCCTGTACACCACGCCCATCCCGCCGCGGCCGGTCTCTTCGAGCAACGTGTATCTGCCGAACGGCCTACCTTGCGGGCCGACGGGCGGCTCGGGCGCAGAAGCCGCCGGGGACGGGGGTTGCGGTGTGGAGAATCCGTCCTCTCTTGGAACCTGGAGACGCGCTCTCTCCCTTTCAAGCTCCTCGCGCTGAGCACGGAGGAGGCGGTCGAGTTGGGCGGAGCTGATGAGCCGCT
>JAVHLO010000447.1 GCA_031082105.1 Planctomycetota bacterium | reverse complement strand
AGGAGGACTACCTTGCCGATTTCCCGTTCCTCTACATTAGGAAGGACAGCGACTACTTGCCCACCCTCCTTCACGCACCGCGGTTCGCGATGGTCGAGGTCTGCGGCATTGTTCGTAACGATTTCCACAACATTCCCTGGATCGAGGTCATTCGCCTGAAGGTCACCGAGTGCGGGTACCAGACCGAGGCTTCGTTGCACGCAGTGGTTGCCGGAATGGAGCGGTTCCAGGAGAAGGACTGGGCCGGCGCGATCGTCGAGTTCCGCAAGGCGCTGAGCACTGACCTGTCGAACCGGGATGAAGGCCTCATCTACAAGCAGTTGGGCTATGCGCAGTACGTGTCGGGCGACATCAAGGGCGCGCATGACAGCGCACACAGCGGGCTGCGGAGACTCGAAGACGATCCGGAGCTTCGCAAGCTTGAAGAGGCCACGTACGCCATCCTCCACAAGCCGAATGTGAAGGCTCCGGAGAAGGCGCTCGAGCCGGTGAAGCCGGTGGAAACGCCGGAGATCGAGCTTGAACCGGTCCCGAAGCCGGGAGCTGAAGAGGGTGGAGAGGAGCCGGAGGAGGGGGATCTGGACACGGGAAAGTCGTTCGACGAAGCGCCACATCTGTGCCTTGGACGCGAGGTGTCGGAAAACGCGGGCACGCTTCGCCTGGAGCGTGAGAATTGCGAATTGAAGGCAGCGAGGACCGCGCTGGTCGGCAGGATCGAGCACGTGGAAGCGGACCTGGCGACATCCGCGGCGAGGAACGTCGAGCTGTGCGCCGAACTTGGAACGGCGCGAATGACCATTGCCGAACAGAAGCAGACGCTTGCGGCGCTCGGCCGGAAACTCGCGGGACTCTATCGGACACTGTACACAGCACTCCACAAAGACGATGCGGCAGCCGCGGCCTCAAAGGTCCGATCGGAGGAGCCGCTGGGGCCGGCACAGGCAATATCCGGACGGGTTGACCGGAGGGCAACGTTCGTTTCCGACGATCAGATGCGCGCCCGGGTCGACGCGTATGTGGCGGCCGATGAGGAGCAGGATATCCTCTCGAAGGCCTCCGGCACAGCGCGGAAGACGATGCCGTCGGCGTCCCCGATGCGGCGCAAGTAGGGCGACTCACCAAGTGACCTCCAGTACGACCGAACGTGGAGTTGTTCATGATTCGGTTGATCCTGCGACAGCGCGGCGAGGAACGGCATGTAGAATACGCTGCCCTGCCTATCACTGTCGGCCGCAACCCCGACACGACCATTCACGTCGATGAGAAAATGGTCTCCCGGCTGCACGCCCGGATCGAGGACACTCCCCAAGGCGTCATGCTGCGCGATGTCGAGAGCGCAAACGGCACATTCGTGAACCGCATTCGCGTCAAGGAAGCGCTCCTCAAGTCCGGCGATGTAATCAAAATAGGCGACACCGAGATGGTCTGGGTGGGGTCGGGCGGGGCGCAGGCCGATGCATCACCCAAGCCGGCGGTCGTCCCGGCGATTCCCATGCCGACCATCCCTTCCAGCCACGGCCCCGCGCATGCCGCAGAGGTCAAGCCGGCGCCGCCCGCCGCGGCCCTCGCGCCTGCCGCACCGGTCACCATGCCGCGCCCAGTCCCGGAAGCGGCGCACGCCAAGGTCGAGCATGCCGCGCCGCCGGTGATACCGTTCCCGACGCTCGATGACCGCGTCGCCGGCCACGTTGCCACGGGCGCACCACAACCGCCACAGATTGAGGCCGGGGCGCCACACCGCGTGGAGCCTGTGCCGCCGGCCCCGCAGCCGGTTTCGCCGGATGCCAGGGCCTTGGCAGCCAGTCGGCAGCAGAGACTGCTTCTGTGGCTGGAGGACATCAAACGCGCCCTCTACATCGTCATGGCCGTTGGCATCCTCGTCGTTGTCGGGTTCGTTGCCAGGGAGCAGTTCTTCTCAGAGGGCGATGGGGGCGACGACAAGAGCGGCACGCGCAAGCGCCAGGCGAAATCGACAACCGATGGTTCGACATCAGAGGGGCTCGGTTCCGACATGGCGGCCGATCTTCAGCGCGAGGCGGAGACGAAGCGCCGCGAAAAGGAAAAACACGCCGCCCAGTTGGCCGATGCGAAGCGGAAGGCCGAGGAAGAGGAGCGAAAACAGGCTGCAATCATGGAAGAGAAGCGCAAGACCGAGGAAGAGCGTCTTGCCCGCATCGAGGAAGAGAAGAGACGACAGGAAAAGGAGATGGCCGCCGCCCTGGAGGCCGAAAAAGTGAAGGCCGCCCCGCTCTACGCAGCCGTCGGCGAGCTCGTGCGCAAGTACAACTTTGACAAGGCGATCGCCATGTGTAACTCGGCCCGGGAGGAGATCCTCGACGTCTCCCTGCGGGCGGAGATAGCTCAGCGCGCGCAGGAGATCGAAGCTCTGCGTGCGATGTTCGAGAACATGCTGCAGAGGATGAAGAGCGGACAGGTCGTGCTTGAACTGACCGATACGGTGTCCGTCCAGATCGAGAATGGCGACGCGGAGAAGTGGAGCGGGAGTACGGCCGGCGGCGCAGCCAAGATCACACAACGCTGGACCGATACCAAGCCGCGAGCCGTGGTGTCCATCTTCCTGTCCGCTTCACCCAGCCCCGGTGAGCTGTTCTGCCTGGGACTATTCTGCTATGAGCACGGCCTGATTGAAGAGGCCGAGGAAGTCCTGATCGACTGCTACAAAAAGGACTCTGAAAGAAAGTCCGCGATCGACCAGCTCATTGCCCGGGCAAGGCAAGTGGCGGTACCGGAAGGTGGCTTCCTCCTCTACAAGGGCTCGTGGGTGACTGCGGAAGAGAAATCGTACCTGGAACGCGGGTACGTCAAGTACGACGGAAAGTGGATGACCGAGGACGAGATGATGACCGCGAAGGGGTACGTCAAACACGAAGGTCGGTGGATCACCCAGGAAGAGAAGGAGAAGATTGAGAAGCGCGAGGCGGAGCTTGCCGCCCTGAAACTCAAACTGCAGCCCAAGGGGCTGATCGACAAGCCCGGCGCGGACACCGAGGCCATCCCCTGGGCGAAGGCGCAGGAGCTCAAGACGGCGAACTATCGTGTGAAGAGCAACCTGAGTCCGGAGGCGCTCAGGGACTGCGCCTA
>JAVHLO010000446.1 GCA_031082105.1 Planctomycetota bacterium | reverse complement strand
GGAATACCTCTCTGGGCGTGAACATGTCTGTAGCACCAACAAGAGACCCGGTTCGCGATCAATGCGATATGGGCCACAATGATAGAACTATTGCCGCTCCAAGTCAACAACTTTCATCAAGTTCGTTCTCGAGACCGAACGACCGCGCACAAACAGACGCGAGTCTCGCGCGCTCGCGGGCGTGCTCGGCGTCGATGAAAACGAAGAACTTCCAGAGCTGCCTGTACTTCGCGTTAAGGGACGAAACCTCGCCCCATGCCGGGTTCGCGGCCGAATGCGTGTCCAGGGTCGCCGCCTGCCCGCCGGGAAGCACGACGCGCACCGCCGCCTCCTTGAGGCACACGTCCTCGCGCGGACAGTATATTATCACCGAGTCTTTCGGCAGACCAGCCTTCGAGGCGAGCATAGATTCCGCGCGGAGTCGTTCTCGCAGCGCGCGGCCGGGCAAAGCAGGGTCAAGGTGAAAACTGCGCACGAGCCCTTCCCGACGATACGCCGCATCCGCCCGCTCGGCACCCACCATGTATGCCCGTTTGAACAACACTCGGCCGCGGAGTTTCGCCGCCAGACGCTTTGACAGCGGTGTCGACCGCCTTCCGTGTTCCAGCTCCGCCAGGAGCTCGTCGTCCCTCACCTGAGTGAGGAAACGCTCGTCGATGGCCGGTGACGACTCCACCGCTTTGGCCAGCATCGCCCCGCTTGCGATCTTCGTATGATGATAGTACACGCGCTCGGATAGATTGTATCTCAGCCTCAGCAGATTCAGCACCTCGGAAAGGACATCGCGCCTGAGCACACCATCCTTGCCCAACACAAGGACAAGCCGACCCTCGCCGTCGATATCGAAGTAACTGAAGACGCGCTCGTCGTAGTCCTGGCGCAACCCACAGAAATACGTGTCGCGGCGCAGGTAGTCGAATAGGTCAGCGCAGATCGTGTGCGAGACGATGTCCGATGCGAACGGTGGCAGGGCGCCGCTCCTTCTTCGGAGAACTCTCCCGCTCCCGGCGCGTTCGCATCTTGTCGACCTTCCTCGTTTCCCCATGGCCCGACCCGCGCTTCCGGTTCCCGCCGGCCCGACGCCGCGATGCGAGAGGATCCGCTTGACCTCGCCGGCCACGCCGAACCGATCCAGGACTCTCCCCAGCTCAGACGTGCCCGGCCCGAGGAACCGTTCAAGCCTGCTCCCTTCATCGTGACGGAGGAATATGCGCCGCTCGTCCTCAAACGTGTGGCCGAACGGCACGTGGGTCACATCGTGAAGGAGCGCGGCAATCCGTATCACGCGCGCGACCGGGGCCACGATGCGCCCCCCGCGACGCGCAATCCCGTCCATGATCATCTGCGCTGCATGGCAGGTCCCCAGCGAGTGGTCGAACCTCGTATGCACCGCCGTCGGAAAGACCAGGTTCGCCGTTCCGAGCTGCTTTATGCCGCGCAGTCTCTGAACCTCCGGCGTGTCGATGAGCCTGCACTCCTCATCGGTCAGCCTGATGTCGCCGTGCACGGCATCGCGGATCGTCTTCATCCTTGCATCCTGTATCAGGTTCGGTGATTTAGATCACGCCTTGTCTGCGGAAAGAACTCACGAGCGCATGGATATCCTCTGCGGTATGAAGCGCGGAGACCGACACTCTGATACGGCACGCGCCGACGGGGACGGTGGGCGGCCTGATGGCCGGTGCGAAAATCCCGTCGGCCATCAGCCCCTCGGCGACCTCGAGGGCGCGCCTCTCGTCCCCCACGACAACCGGCACGATCGGCGATGACGAGGCTTGTTCTTCGCCCTTCTTCGGGCGCGTCACGTCTTCCCCGGCACCGTCCCTGCGGTTCCCGTCTCCGACTGCACGACCCCGCTCATCCTGAGACTCTCGCGCGGATACCGGCGCGCGATGCGCAACATGGCCGCGAAGCAACGCGACATTGGACCGGAGTCTCGTACGCAGTTCGCCGCTCTCCCGAACAAGCCCGAGAGCCGTAATCGCCGCCGCGCAGAAGGCCGGAGGCAGTGCCGTTGTGTAGAAAAGGGTCCTCGCCCTGTTCGCAATCAGCGTGATCGTTTCCTCCGCACCGCATACGAAGCCGCCGACGCATCCCAGCGCCTTGCTTAGCGTGCCTACCAGAATGTCGACATTCTTCTCGACTCCGAGGGCCTCGGGGCTTCCTCTGCCGTGCTCACCCAACACGCCCGTACCGTGAGCGTCGTCTACGATAAACACCGCGTCGTTCCTCTTGGCCGCATCTGCCAGCTCTTTCAGCGGGGCGATATCTCCGTCCATGCTGAAGACGCCATCCGTGATGAGCAGCCGGCGGCGGAACCCGCGCGCGTTACAGAGCGCGCGCGAAGCGGCTGCATGGTCGCAGTGCTCGTAGACATGGACCTGCGCCCTGGACAGCTTGCATGCGTCTATGAGGCTCGCATGGTTCCGTTCGTCGGCGGCAATAAAAGTGTCCGCGTCTGCAAGGCTCGTCACGACCCCCAGGTTCGCGGCATAGCCCGAGGAGAAGAGGAGCGCGCTCTGCGCCTCTTTGAACGAGGCCAAGGCCTTTTCGAGCGCGACGTGACGGTCTGTCGTACCGGAGATGAGCCGCGAAGCCCCGGCCCCGAAGAAACCATCGGACTCGAGCGCATCGCAGATCGCCTGACGGGGAGCCGGGTTCTGAGACAGGCCAAGGTAGTCGTTCGAGGCAAACGAAATGTGCTCACGGCCGTCGATGGTCACGCGAGCGCCGCGTACGCGCGAAACCACGCGCATCCGGCGCAGGAGCCGTTTCGCGGCGAGGTCCGCAAGCTCTTTTGACGCGAATCCCATCACGAGCCAATCTTCAGCCCGATAAGCGAGAGCGCTTCCGCGCGTGTCGAGGCATTCTTCCTGAACAACCCTCTGACAACGGAAGTGACCACTTTCGTGCCGGGTTTCCTCACGCCGCGCATGGTCATGCAGAGATGCTCAGCCTCGACGACGACCAGCACGCCTTTGGGGCGCAGCGTTTCGACAATGGTCTCAGCAACCTGAGTCGCCAGGCGCTCCTGGACCTGCGGTCGCTTCGAGAGGATGTCGACGAGCCGTGCAAGCTTGCTGATTCCCGTGACACGCGACCCTCCCGGAATGTACGCCAC
>JAVHLO010000445.1 GCA_031082105.1 Planctomycetota bacterium | reverse complement strand
CCCGGGGCGTGTATCGTCGCTGCGGCGCGCCGGGGATGTGTCCTCGCGGCGTGAGCCGTCGTTTCTGTCCCGCCCGTCCCCGGTCTCCCTTTGCCGCTTCTCTTGCCCCTCCAGCCAGTCTCTTCAGCCATTCCAACATGACACAACCTCCTCTCAAAACACCCCTGAAATCCAGAGGCTGCCGAGCCGGTTGTGTCAACCTGTTCCCCTATGCCCCCTGTCTCAAAAGGTGGTGCGGATCATAGCCAATGGAACTATTTCTGGATTCCCGCTTGCGCGGGAATGACAGTGAAGCGAGTCCCGGGTTGCGGCGATGCCCCGACGCATCGGGGCATGACATGGAAGTCGGCGCTCTCCGCGTTGGGCTGGATTCCCGCTTGCGCGGGAATGACGGCCTATGGTCCTGTCAGGAGCCTCGCCCTCCTGCGTTACCGCTCCCTCACGGTCGCGGCACTGATTCCGGCGGTCGCCGGTCGGTACCCACAATTCAGAAGTCTGCCGGCAGGGATGCCGGCGCTCCCAATTCGGTCGCGGCACTCCCGCAAATCCGCAATCCGAAATCGCAAATCCGAAATCGTAAATCCGCAATCCGAAATCGCAAATCGGAAATGCCGGCAAGGATGCCGGCGCTCCCAGATCGGTCGCGGTTGGCATTCACGTTCACGGTCGCGGCTTGGCACCACTTCTTATCTCGTAGAGAACTTCAGGCATGCCGTTCTTTTCGAACTCTCTCACGAATGTCATGCCGTTCTTCTCCGCGACGCGGCGCGAAGCCACGTTCTTCGGGTTCATGTAGCTGATGATCCGGTCGAACCCGAACGTCGCAAAACCGTACTCCTTCACGGCGATGGCTGCTTCAGTTGCATACCCGCGCCTGCAGTGGCGCAGTTTGATGTGGTAACCGATTTCCGGCACCGACTCGCCGTCGATCTTCTGCATGGATATGCCGCAGTCGCCGATGCATTCGTTCGTTTGCCTCAGGACGACTGCCCACAGTCCGTAGCCGTATTGCCGATAGCTGTCGATGCACCATCGTATCCAGGCCACCACCCGCCCGCTGTCGAACGGGGCCGGGTAGAATCTCATCGACTCTGGATCGGTCAGGACCTCCGCAAGATCGGATGCGTCGTCAATCGTCAACTCCCGCAGTAAGAGGCGCTCGGTCTCGAGAATCTTCTTCATGCTTCATCTCGACCCAACACTGCGTCGCAACAGCACTGCCCGTGGTCCATCGAAAGCGGAAGCACGGCTTCTCCGACACAGGCGAATCCGCTGCGGTGCACGCACTCGAAAGGAGCCGGCGAGTGCAATCGAAACGACGTGCCGCCAGTCGACAACCCCCTGAATCTCAAGGCCGCAGCCGCGATCCCGACCGCAGTCGGGGCCCCTTTGCCAAGGGGGACCTTCCCGATCCCCGCCCTGTCGGGAGCTGGAGCTGCCTCCTGCAGATCCGCGATCCAAAATCGGAAATGCCGACAGGGATGCCGGCGCTCCCGGAGGAGTCTATTCCTGTTTCATCGCCTTGAGCGCGACCATGACCTCGACGCGCTGACCATCGCGCAGGGCCGTGACCTCTACCGTGTCGCCGATCTTGTGCCCTTCGAGCGCGTAGCGCACGTCGGTGGCGCTGGTGATCTCAGTATCAGCGAGGCGCACGATGACGTCGCCGCTCTTGAGCCCGGCCTCCGCGGCGGGCGAGTCCGGCATGACGGATTCGAGCGACACGCCCGTCACCTTCGCGCCGGAGGCGTCAGCCGCTTCCTTCGCTTCGCCCAGCCCGACTCCGAGCATCGGCCGTTCCTCCGCGGCAGCGGGCGGGCCGGTGAACACGACAAAGTCCGCAATCCCCGACTTCAGCAGCTCGGTAAAGTCCAGCTTCTCGTCCTTCTCGACGTGGATGGCCACGACCGTCTTCACGGCCAGCCCGCTTCGCTTCGCAAGCCGGTCGGGTATGTTGAACTTGTACTCGATGTGTCCGTTCCCGGCCACGACAACCATGTTCGACTTCTCGTTCCCCGGCTTCCGGAGAAACGCTGCCGCGGACTCCGCCATGTACTCGTCCCACAGGCACTGGGCCTCGTAGAAGAACTCCGCCGACATCGGCCCCCTGCCCTCGTGTCCGCCGAACCGTTTCAGCACGTACTCCTTGTGTTCCGCGTTGCCCGTGTCGACTTCCGGGATCGCAGCGCATTCCTCGGTCGAGAGCGATTTCAATCCGCCGCGCGCGACCTTGCGCACGATCTCGCGCTTCACGTTCAGGCCGACGACGGGCAGCTTCGCCGCGCGGGCGGCGTCCAGGATCGGCCTGTAGAGCGAGTAGCTGAACCCCCAAGTGCCGTAGTAGTCCACGTTCCGCACGAAGGTCTTCTCGTCCGTCTCGCCGCGCAGCGTGTACGCGTCGAGCGGCTCCCCCTGGTGGTTCTGGAACATCTCCATTCCGACCGCAAGCTGCCCGCGTTGTTTGAGCAGCGCCTCGATGACGTCCCGCTGCAGCAGGTGGTGTTCCAGGTTGTCATGGGCTTCGCCGACGCAGACCACGCGCGCGTCGGAGAGCCGCTGTATCATCGTCGCGAAATCGACGACCTGCGGCGCCGCGAGGTCAACGATCACGCCGGCGAGCTTCTCGTTCGGAATCGAGCCGAGGCGCGCCACCGTGGGCTCGATTCCGCGCTCGGAACCGCCCCTGCCGCTCGCGCACCCGACAACGGTCAATCCGATAAGGACAAGCACTACCGCAAGGCACCTGCTCATGAACCAACCTCCGATGAAACGGCAAACCCCGGATGAGCGGATCCACACGTCCGCAATCCAAGGCCGCGATCATACACCTGATCGAGGCGCAATTCAAGAAAACCGGCGCACGCCGTGGAGAGTCCCGGACCGGCCGAGGCCGCGGAGTCGCGCACTTGCGTCGGCCCGTGCGGAAAGGGAAGGTCAAAGCTGCGGCCTTGACGCTCCATACTTCCCCTGTCTTTCATGGCCCAGCACGTCGGAGCGTCTCCTTCGTCAGTTGACAAGGAGATTCTGTCCCGCCGAGGCGGGATCCGCCGCGGCGGAAACCGGGTTCAGGATGACATAGAAGACGGCGCTCTCCGCGTTGGGCTGGATTCCCGCTTGCGCGGGAATGACAGTAGAAGG
>JAVHLO010000444.1 GCA_031082105.1 Planctomycetota bacterium | reverse complement strand
GACTGATTCTTTGACCCCCTTTGCAGGGGACTCACTTTCACGAATCTCAGTGTTTTTAGTGTCTTCAGTGGTTGTTCCTCCGTGGGCGAAGGGCGCTGAGCGGCCGCATGGCATTGCGGGACAATCGCATGGAAACCGCTGAGTACACTGAATGCACTGAAGGGCGGTAGCCACAGGCCGTGGTCTTGTCATGTTTGAAGACGACAGGGATGAAAGATATTGGCGAGGAGCTTCGTGAAAAGGACGATGGACACAAAGAGACTGATTGATTGACCACCGTCGAGAGGACTCGCCTTTGCGAGTTTCAGTGCTTTCAGTGTCTTCAGTGGTTGTTCGACTTTTGGAAAGTGTCAGAGAAGGGAGCTCATGGATATTGACAGGATAGACCGGATCGTCGCCGCGCACGGGGGCGAGGCCAGTTCGCTCATCCAGATACTGCTGGACATCCAGAGCGAGAACCACTGGCTGCCCGCGGAGGCGTTGGAGCGTGTCGCCGAGAAACTGCGTGTGCCGCCGACCCGCGTGCGGCATATCGCGACCTTCTACAAGGCGTTCAGCCTGGTGCCGAGGGGACGCCACGAGGTCCGCGTCTGCATGGGCACAGCCTGTCACGTTCGCGGCGCACAGCGCGTCCTCGATTCGGTCCAGGACCAGATCGGAATCAAGGCCGGCGAAACCGACATGGACTTGGATTTCAGCCTCGAGACCGTCAACTGCATCGGCTGCTGCGCACTGGGGCCGGTGATGGAAATCAACGGGAAGACCCACGGCAGGCTGTCGCCTGACCGGACGGCGGGGGTGTTGAAGGACTACAAGAAGCTCAGTCGGGACTCGCATTGACAATTGGACGGCTTGAGGAAATCCCAATGTCCAACGCCGAAATCCCAACAAAATCCCAAGACCCGACCACGTCTTGTCGGTCTTCACAGGAAGATTGAGGTAGCCGGAAAGCCCACGACCTTGGGTTTTTGGGAACTGGCAGTTGGGATTTTGCCGGGATTCCGCTTTTGGGATTTGGCGGTTGGGATTTGAGATGTTCATTGCCAGGTGCACACAATGACTCGGTTGACTTCCCCCGAAGCTCTCGAAAGACACAGGCAGGAAATTCTCGCCCGGCGAGACCCGAAGACGCCCTGCATCTCGATCTGCGCAGGCACCGGCTGCCTCGCAAACGGCGCGGCCGAGGTCATCGCGGCATTCAGGGCGGAGATAGAAAAGCAGGGTCTCAAGGCCATCGTCGACACGAAGGGGACCGGCTGCCCCGGGTTCTGCGAGCGTGGCTCGGTCGTCGTCATCTATCCCGAAGAGATATGCTATCTCCAGGTCACCCCGAAGGATGTCCCCGAGATTGTCGCTCAAACCATCGTGAACAAGAAGGTCGTTGACCGCCTGGTCTACACCGACCCGGCCACGAAAGAAAAGGCCGTCCGCGAATCCGATATCCCGTTCTACAAACACCAGACGCGGAACCTGCTCTCAAGCAACATGAAGATAGACTCCAGGAGCATTGACGACTACGTGGCGCTTGGCGGATACTCCGCGCTCGCCAAAGCCCTTTCCCGGATGAAACCCGAAGAGGTGCTCGAAGAGGTGAAGAAATCCGGGCTGCGGGGCAGGGGCGGCGCGGGCTTTCCCACCGGAAGAAAGTGGGAAGGCACCCGCAACGCCGCCGACAAGACGAAGTACGTCATCGTCAACGCCGACGAAGGCGATCCCGGCGCGTTCATGGACAGGGCGGTTCTCGAGGGCAACCCCCACTCGGTCCTCGAGGGACTCATCATCGGCGCGTACGCCATCGGCGCCCATGAGGGTTACGTCTACGTCCGGCAGGAATATCCGCTGGCCGTGGAGAACATCAACCTCGCCATCGATCAGGCCTGCAAGCTCGGTCTCCTGGGAAAGAACATCCTCGGCTCGGGCTTCGATTTCGTCGTCAAGGTCCACCGCGGCGCAGGCGCGTTCGTATGCGGCGAGTCAACCGCGCTGATGACGGCGCTCGAGGGCAGGCCGGGCGAACCCAGGCCCAAGTACGTCCGGTCCAACATCAAGGGCCTCTGGGGCAGGCCCAGCGTGTTGAACAACGTCGAGACCTGGGCCAATGTCCCGATGATCATCAACAAGGGCGCCGACTGGTTCGCGAGGATAGGAACGAAGACGAGCACCGGCACGAAGATATTCTCGCTCGTCGGCAAGATCGCCAACACCGGGCTTGTCGAAGTGCCGATGGGCATCGCGCTCAAGGAGATCATCCACACGATCGGCGGCGGCATACCCGGCGGCAAGAAGTTCAAGGCCGTGCAGACTGGCGGGCCGTCCGGCGGTTGCATCCCCGAGGAGCAGCTCGACCTAAAGGTCGTGTTCGACGAGCTCACCAAGGCCGGGTCGATGATGGGTTCCGGCGGGATGATCGTCATGGACGAAGACACGTGCATGGTTGACGTCGCCCGGTACTTCATCAACTTCCTCACGGACGAGTCGTGCGGCAAGTGCGTCCCGTGCCGCGAGGGGCTGAGGCAGATGGACAAGATCCTCACGAGGATCACCAGAGGAAAGGGGAAAGAGGGCGACATCGAGACGCTGAAGAACCTCTCCGAGACCGCAGTGGAGGCCGCGCTCTGCGCCCTTGGCAAGAGCGCGCCCAACCCGTTCTTGAGCACGCTGCGCTACTTCAGGGACGAGTACGAGGCGCACATCAAGGAGAAGCGCTGTCCGGCGCTCTTCTGTAAGGAGCTGATCTCGTTTTACATCGAGCCGGAGAAATGCCAGGCCTGCATGATCTGCGCGAAGAAGTGCCCCGCGGGGGCCATCGACGGCGGCAAGGGCAGGATCCACGTCGTCGACCAGAAGAAATGCACGAAGTGCAGGACGTGTTTTGACGTCTGTCCGCCCAAGTTCAGGGCGGTGACAAAGATCTCCGGCAGACCCGTCCCGCCGCCGGTCCCGGAGGAGAAGAGGATGATCACCAAAAAGGAGGCCGATTCGAAGGTCGCCCAAAATGGATGATGGAGACGGGGAAAACCGCGAATGAACGCCAATTGACGCGAATGCGGAATCCTGGATTCGCGTTCATTGGCGGTTAGTGGAGTGGAGGAGATTGGGAGAAGGCGCGAATGGACGCAAACAAACGCGAATTGCTTCTGAAG
>JAVHLO010000443.1 GCA_031082105.1 Planctomycetota bacterium | reverse complement strand
GCGGACCGAGTTTCTTCCCCAGAAGGTTCGCGGACGCAACGGTGGTATCGCCCGAACGATCTGGTACGCGCGAAGTCCGAACAGCGAGAGCGAGGCAAGGAGTCTGCACAGTTCGAACAATCTTCTGTGGGACAAACCATGCAAGCCAAGTACATCGAAAACGCTCTTGACGAACCTGAACGGATTGAAACGTTTTGCGTAGACCCAGACAAACATCTTGCCGCCGGGATGGAGCAGCTTCGCGAGCCTCGAGAAAGCGGCCCGCGCATCGCCCGTATGGTGCAGAACGCCACTGGAGTAGATATAGTCGAATGTGCCGGGAAGAAACGGGAGATGAGATACGTCCCCCTGCACGATGTGCACATTCTGCAGATCCACGGACTCGGTGAAGGCCGGCAGTACGGCATCACTGATGTCCACGCCGAATACCCCTTTCGGCGCCAGGGCGCCAATGCTCGAGGTCAACCTGCCTCGCCCGCAACCTGCATCAAGCACGAGAGAGCCCGCGACCTGCACAGGGCTGATGTCGAGCCCCTTCAGAAACCATTCCAGCTCCTCCTCACGAGTCCTGCCGAAAACCGTGTCCTTCTCGAAGACATTCCCGGCATGGCCGGTCCATTCGAACCCAAAACTCGCGGCAATGCTCTGCAGTTGTTCCGGTACGATGCTGAACCGGGGAACGCCCTTTGATATCAGGAACGCTCTCCGGCATGTCGCGCAAACAAGCTCGGCCTCAAGCACTTCCGCATTTGCGACAAGCGGGTCACAGCGCAGTCCAAGGGGGCTCCCGCAGTCGCAGCAAACAAGAAAATCAAGGGCGGCAGGTTTCATGACTGTCTCCCGGGCATTGTTGTCCTTCTTGCCAGCACATCCTCATAGATGCGGACGACTCTCCCGGCGACGGCGCCGAGTTCAAGATGGCGAATTTTCTCCCTGCCGTCAGTTCGTCGTAGATCATTCAGCGCGTGCAATACGTCCCGGGAGAGCGATGGTGCCGAGGGGCGGCATATGAAGCAACCCGCAGTTCCGGAAGCGACTTCAGAAACGTCTCCCACGTCAACCGAGACGATGGGCAGATTGCAGGCCATGGCTTCCTTCACAGCGTTGGGGGAGCCTTCAAAGTGAGATGTCACGAGCAGAACATCCGCTGCGTTCATATAGAGAGGCATCGTCGAGTGAGGTTGATTGTTAAGAACCATCAATTGCGCCTCAGGCATGGTTTGGTTCACGAGTCCTACCGTGTCCTGAGCCAAGGGAAAGCCCTTCCACGGCTCGGCCGGGTTTCCCACGAACAGCACCACTTTCTTCCACGAGGCAATTCCCAACCGGCCTCTGCATTCTGATCGATCCATCGGCTTGAACATGCCGAAATCGACACCGTTCGGTATGACGTACGCACTTCCGATACCCAATCGGCGTTTCATCCTGTGTGACTTCACGATAACTGCGTCTGCGAAGCGCGCAAGAACGGATGCCAGGGCGGCCAGGCACGAGCTTCGCAGAGTGTAGCGGCCGCGCGCGTCCGTGAGTCCCATGACGTCTCCGCCCATGAAGGACACGACAAGCGGCAGAGAGTCCTGAAGGCGGGCCAGCAGGCCGCAATATCCGTAGTGCGCGTGAACCAGGTCGAATCCGGATCTCTCGGCAACGGCGATGAACTTGGGCAGGCTGCGCACGTATTTCCAGGGACTTCCTCCGACGACGAGGACCTCAAGCTCGACACCGGCTCTTGCGAGCGAGTCAAGTTGGCTCTTCACAAAACAGCCGGCGCTAGGGTTTACCTCTGTGGGCAGGGCGCCGACGATGGCCAGGACTCTCATTCATGCTCCCTGTTCGGTATCCTTGAAGATCGATTGTCACGTAGGGGTATCCAATCCGGCGCAATGCGCCGACAATCCGGCGCCGCACGGGAGGGCTGAGCGTCCTTGGGAGATCCTTCTGTGACACCTCGATGCGCGCAACGGGAGAATGGTCCCTCACTCGCACCTGTCTGAATCCGAGTGACACGATGATCTCCTCCGCCTTCTCGACGCGCCTGACACGCGCGGGGGTGATCGCTGTTCCATAGGGAAGGCGCGACGCCAGGCATGCATGGGCCGGTTCATGCCAGTTAGGCAGCCCCTTCTTTCGCGCAAGTATCCTGATGTCGGCCTTGGTCAATCCCGCGTCGAGCAGGGGGGAAATGACCCGGAACTTTGCCGCGGCAGCCCTGCCGGGCCTGACGTCGGTCAGGTCGTCGGCGTTTGTACCGTCGGCGATGTGCCTGATTCCGAAACGGGCCGCAACCTGGCGCAGCCTGTCGAACAGCTCTGACTTGCAGTAGAAGCATCGGTTGCGCGGATTGGCCGCGAATCGGGGATCGGACATCTCGTCCGTGTCCATGATGATATGTCTCACGGCGAGCGATTCCGCAACGCGCCGCGCCGCGGCGAGTTCGCGCCGGGGATAGGTGCAGGATCGGGCCGTGACCGCGACGAGACAGGGGACGGGAGACACGGGGCAGGGGACGGGGGACACGAGACGTCTCGCGCCGCATGCGGTGTGTCCTGTGCCCCGTGCCCTTTGTCCCTTGTCCGTTGTCCCGTGCCGCGTGCAGAGCGCCTCCTTGGCGGCATACAGCAACAACGTGCTGTCCACGCCGCCCGAGAAAGCCACCACGAGCGATCCGCGTTCGCGTATCGATCCAATCAGTCTGTCGTACTTCTCTTTCACGTTCATGAATGTGGCCTCATGTCTTCCGGATTCCCGCCCCCGATCGCGGTCGAGGGCATGCTTGCGCGGGAATGACAGAAGTCAGAGCGCGCGAACATATCTCTGAAGGCTCTCTTCCCATGTGGGCATGTTGTCGAGTCCCAGGAGTTCGAGGTTCCTGTTGCGTAGAAGCTCCGACTTCGGCCGCGGGGCTGCGGTCGGAAATTCGGAGGCCGGGACAGGATATACCGGGATCTTCCTCGCCTTGCCCATGAACTCGACGATCTTGCTGGCCAGCTCGAAGCGCGAGCAACCGCCCTTGTTCGACATATGATAGAGGCCGAAGGGCGCCGATCTGATGACGGGAAGCAAGTTTGCCGCGAAATCCGCTGCAAACGTCGGACTCCCGACGATATCCGAAACGGCCCGGATTTCCTTCACATCATTGCGCACGAGGTTCACTAT
>JAVHLO010000442.1 GCA_031082105.1 Planctomycetota bacterium | reverse complement strand
GTCCTCCGCCGTCGATCTCCCTGATCGCAGACGGCGGGAAGACGGGAAGCAGTTTCCCCTTCTCCGTCTGCGCGGCATCCTTCAAGATCCAGGTTCCATTCTCTTCAAACACGAAATACTGGCTGAACGTCGAGCAGTACGCAAGCCTGAACTTCTCCGGCGCAAGGTTCGTGAGCTTCGCTGCCGCCTCGCGCGCGGTCTCCGCCGGGAATGGGGTCTCCGCGATGCCTGTGGAAATCGACACGCGCATGGCGGTCGGCTCCGCCTTGAGGTCGCGAACCAGCACGGCGCGCACGGGCACGCCCGGCCCGGGCTCGTCCGTCTCAGAGCTGCTCCCGCCCAATTCCTCCCACGCGCTGTGAGTGAACGGCTTGTAGAATGTCTTGAACGGGTCTCCCTCCTCCGCCGCCGGAAGGTACACGTCGAACGGCTTCAGGCCCGCGACGGTCTTGTCGTAGTCGACCTCGGCCTGGCAGTATTCTACGGAGAACTCTTCGGTGCGCGAGACCGGCCGGTAGCTGCACACGACGGACACCTCCTCCTTCGGCAGGAGCAGCCCGCTGTGGAACGGGAGCTGCGTGGCGCTCTGGACCATGTCGTTGTACTCGAACATCTTCTTGTCTTCAAGCCACACCACGTTGCCGTATGCGCTCCCGAAGAGGCAGATCGTCTCCTCGCCCTGGTTCGTGACGGGGCAGATGCGGAAGACGAGGACGGCCTTCTTCGATTCGTTCTTCAGCGTGAACGCGGTCGCCGCGATCTCGCCGAACTTCAGCTCGCCCTCCTCGAACCGTTTCACGCTCAACGTCAACACAGGCGCGGGCTGCTCCGTCTTCTCCTGCGCCACACACGGCATCGTCAGTAGCAGGGCCAGCAATGCCAAGACAGCACTCTTCATGTTCAGCCTCCAAATGGAAAACCACCTCAACTTTTCACGTGAGCGACAATGTACGCAGCTCGGGAACGACGCGAATCGCGTCTTTGAATCACCCTCACCATGGCCCTCTCCCCCCACGCGAAAGACGGACGCCGGAGTCCCCTATCCCCGCGGGGGAGAGGGCGAGGGTGAGGGGGAGGGAAACACCCATGCGCACGAAGTCTCGGAGATCCCGAAAAAACAGAATCGAGGTCAATGCCGGTCTTCCGAACCGGACCGTCTTCGGCCCCGCTGTGGCCTGGTCCGCTTGGTGCCTGATGTCGATCTCTTTCCGCCGCTCGCATGGCGGACCGCGCTTCGGCCGCCGGCAATCCGGTAGCGGTCGACCTCCATCCCGAAGTAGCGTGCCCTGTCGACGAACGACATCCCGAGCTTCTCTATCACGCGCCGCGATGCCCGGTTTTCCGGATGGACGAGCGCAATGATGCTCTCGAGCCCGAGCGTGTCAAACCCGTATTTCAGACCCGCCAGCGCGCCTTCCAGGGCGAGGCCCCTACCCCAGAACTCCCTGCTCAACAGGAAGCCGACCTCCACCTCGTTGGTTTCGGGCAGGAACTGGAGCCCGTTCCAGCCGATCAATGCGCGTCTCGACCTCGGCGTCACGGCCCACCAGCCGAACCCGTCCTGCCACCAGCGACGCAACTGGTCCACGACGAACCGCTCCACCGCGTCACGCGCCGGCGGGTTCGGGTTCGGGAAGTAACGCAGGACCCCTTCCTCGCAGAGGATGCGGTGCAGCGGTCCGACGTCTCTCTCCGTGAAGGGCCGCAAGACGAGGCGTCGGGTCGTTATGGTGGGGATCTTCATGGGGCAGTACGTGTGCGGTCACGCAGACTTGTCGAAGGGCTTCCGCGCAGAGTCCGAAATCCGCGACACCGAGCATACCATCAGAAGCCACAGAAAAACACAGAAACACACGGAAACGAAAAGCAGGAGCGCAGGCTGCCCGAAAGTCTCACAGACAAAACCGCCGCCCCGGCCAGGTCTCTCTGAGTCACTCCCTTCTTCTTCCGTGTCTTTCTGTGTGCCTCTGTGTCCTTCCGTGTGTTTCCGTGTCCTTCTGTGTGTTTCTGTGGCTCGCGAACGGGGGCGCCAGGATCGTGAATCTTGTTTCGGATACTGTGGGCTCGGGATTCCGGTTCTGGCGGAGAGGCTGGGATTCGAACCCAGGGTAAGGGTTAACCCCCTACAACGGCTTAGCAAGCCGCCGCAATCGACCGCTCTGCCACCTCTCCACGATTTTGGATCTTAGGTTTTGGATTGCCTCCAACCGGCATTGATGTCTTCACCGAATCTCGAATAGCAGACCGGCGAATCCGAAATCCAAGCTTCAAATCCGGCAATCCGAGACCGGGAATTCGGAGTCTGACAATCTAAAATCCAAAATCTGAAATCCAAAATTGAACTGGCGGAAGGGGTGGGATTCGAACCCACGGTGGCCTTTCGACCACTCCGGTTTTCAAGACCGGCGCCTTCAACCGCTCAGCCACCCTTCCGGTTTCTCGGGCTTCCTGGGCTTCTTGTGGAGAATTGTAGCAGAATGTACCCGCTAATGCAAGAAGAAGACGCGGGCGGCGAGCATCGGTGGTGAGCTGAGCCGCGACCGCGGGAATCTGGGAGCGCCGGCATCCTTGCCGGCAAGCCGATGAACCGGCGTGACATGCGCTGCAACCGGGCCGAACCGCGCCGCGACTGTGATGGAACGGCCAACCGATTTCGGGTTTGCGATTTTGGATTGCGGATTTGCAGTACCGGAGCTGTAGGAGGCAGCTCCGGCTGCCGACCGATCGCGCAGGAGGGCGAGGCTCCTGCGCCGAGCCAATAAGTAGCACAGGCGTCCCGCCTGTGCCCGTCGACAAGCGGGAAGCGTGAGATCTTCGCCGGGCCGGTTCGCGGCAGGCCCAACACCCAACCACGCACAAGCCGCCCACAAACCACGCCCACATCCCGAACGCGCCATTGTGCTTGATTCCCCGGTGAAGATCCGGTATCATACCGTATTGTCGTGTGAACGTGGCGTGACACGTGAAACCGGCAGTGAGCCGCAGGACTACGGCCCAGGTCTTTGAACCGCGGCAGCGGAACCGGAGGCCGAGTCCCAAATCGCAGCCTTTGGTAATTCTATATTCTAGGTCTGAACCTAGTTTCTCGAATATCGGAAGCGTGATCGCATGTAGAGAAGGAGTGTCTCATGCAGGCTCAAAGAGCATACGTGAACATGT
>JAVHLO010000441.1 GCA_031082105.1 Planctomycetota bacterium | reverse complement strand
CACCCAGCATCCTGGCTCGCATTGAACCCAGACAGGTCCGCCATTTCCGGCTGGATCACGAGAGCCGTACTGCCAAGATTCGTAGCATCCGACTTCCGGAGGATCAGGAAGAGGCAGCCAAGTTCGTTCGGGAGGCGGTCCGAACGTACCCAGAGCTCTATTTCGCACGCCTAGCCGTACTCGGAGAGGGCGCATCGGAGGAGGTCGTTCTGCCGCGCCTTGCCGAAGCGCTCGGTATCGATGCGGATCGCTCGTTTGTGGCGATCGTCCCCCTCGGCGGAAGACATGTGAACCACCTATGGCGTTTGTTGAATGATCTCGGCATTCCGCACCTGACTTTGCTGGATCTGGATAGTGGTCGCGCGGGTGGGGGATGGGGCCGCATAAAGACGGCCTGCACTCAGCTCTTGGCAAACGGGCTCTCGCCGGCTTCCTTGTTTGGGGCGCATCTCAGTCCCGACGGACCGGAGATCAACCTCGCTGCCTTTGATGATCGGCAACCGGCCGACACAGTTGCTTTGACGGAATGGGCTCAATGGCTCCGACAGTTCGGCGTCTATTTCTGTTCCCCGCTCGACCTCGACTATTCCATGCTTCGCGCTTTCCCAGCGGCGTACCAAGTGGTCGAGCCGGGTAGGCAGGGCCCTTCCCCTCAAGGAGAGCCAAGAGATGCGGTGCTTGGCGAACAAGGCCTGGCTGCACTTTACGATGCCACACACGATGAAGCACTTCGCTGGTATCGATACTTGTTCCTAGGGCGAGGGAAGCCAAGCACCCATGTCCGTGTGCTGAGCGAGCTGTCCCTTGAGGCCACAGCGGCGGGTGTTCCAGAGGACCTTCGAGCGCTCATCGCAGCACTCCAGACGAGACTTACACCGGAGCCCGCCGAGGCGGACGAAGCCTGATATGTCTCGTGTCCCTCCGGAGGACTGGCGTCCTCGAGGCATTCCAAACCTTGAACCCGAGGCATGGCGAGCCTTGCGCCGCGCTGGCAGCACGAGTGTCGTTGCTGGTCCAGGAGCAGGGAAGACGGAGTTCTTGGCGCAGCGCGCGGTCTACTTGCTGGAAACCGGAACCTGCCCGCCCCCGTTTCGCATCCTCGCCATCTCGTTCAAGAGCGACGCCGCCACCAATCTTGCTGATCGGGTTCGGCAACGCTGTCCACCAGAACTCGCTCGGCGTTTCGTGTCTCTCACGTTCGACGCCTTCACCAAGGGGTTGGTCGATCGCTTCCTGGGTGCGGTGCCAGCGGATTGGCAACCGACCCGCCCGTACGAAATCGCCTTCTCGAACTGGAGACAAACGGAGCAATTCTTGGCCGAGGCGCGTTTGAACGCCGCTCACCCTTGGCAGGCAGAAGTTGCTGGATATCCGGCGGGCACGTTCGAGAGTGAGCGAGTGGGTTCCTATCGTCTACCTCTTACGCGACTGGCTCCGCAGTCAGCACTCGACTTCACGGTAGATCGCTGGTGGCAACAGCAGCTCCGAGGCGGGGCGACCTCAGCGATCTCGTTTGTCTCCATAAATCGGTTGGCGGAGCTTCTCCTAAGAGCCAACCCGCATATCTGCCGAGCCCTTCGAGCGACGTATCCCTTCGTGTTCGTCGACGAATTTCAGGACACGACATACGCTCAGTATGACTTTCTGCTTTCGGCTTTCTCTGGCGGAGCGACGGCAGTCACAGCTGTAGGGGACGACAAACAACGGATCATGGTTTGGGCCGGCGCTCGTCCGGATGCTTTCCGCCGCTTCGAGCAAGACTTCGAGGCAACCCGTATCGCGCTGACGTTCAATTTCCGATCTTCGCCGGACCTCGTCCGAATCCAGCACATTGTGGCTCAGGCGCTCGACGAGGAGACTGTTCCAACCATTGCTCAGACCGAAAGAGCTGTCGATGGCGACGTCGCTCAGGTTTGGAATAGCCCCACCCGGGCCGTGGAGGCCGAACATTTGGCTGCCTGGCTGTCTGAGGACATGCGCATTCGTGGACGTGTCCCTCGAGACTACGCACTGCTTGTGCGTCAGAAGGCTGACGAGTTCGAGAATGACCTAGCTGAGAGTTTCCGAGCGGCCGGACTACACCTGCGGAATGAGAGCCATGCTCTGGGCCGGACGACGCTCCAGGACCTGCTCGCCGACAATCTCTGTCGCTTGGCTGTCGGAGTGCTTCGCCTCGGAGCCACTCGTCGCGCACCTGATTCTTGGCAGCTAGTTTCGTCAGCTGTAGCCGCGCTACGTGGTGTCGATCCTGACGATGAAACCGCCTCCCATAAAGCGGAGACCAGTCTTGCGGTGTTTCTCGCAGACGTTCGCGCGGAAATGGGCGGGACCGTGCCGACTGCCGCGAATGCGGGTGCGCTCGCTGACCGGGTCTTAGACTATCTCGACCTGGTTGCGGTGTCGCGAACCTATCTCGAGTACGGGACAGGTGACCTCCTTTCCATCATGGCTGAAGCCTTCAGACTTCATCTGATTGCGTCCAGTGCTGGCGCGCCGAGCTGGAGCGAGTGTCTCGACGCTTTCGAAGGCGTTGGCCGAATCCCCCTTATGACTGTCCATAAAAGTAAGGGACTTGAGTACGACACGATTGTTTTCGTGGGCCTAGACGATCAGGCGTGGTGGGCACATGCGCCAGGCAACCTGGAAGGACTAGCGACCTTTTTTGTCGCGCTGTCACGAGCCAAGCAACGAGCGATCTTTAGCTTTTGCCAGCAGCGGGGTGACCGTCGAAAAGTCGCTGAACTCTACCAGCTTCTTACCGACGCCGGTGTTCCGGAAATTGCGATCTGACCGGGAGCGTAATCTTGAGCCCTCAGCGAGGGCTTGAGGTAATATTCGTTTATGAACAGCCCCGCTGAGGTCATAGAACCCTATCTCGCCACAACGGCGGAGCTCCTGATCGCGGAGGGCATGAACGCCGCTGCAGACCTACTGCGCTCGGCCGCATCCCATGTGGAAGAAACAGGCTACGACAATTGGAACGGCGGAATCACGTTGTGGACCGTCTACCTCACGGTTCCGCCGTCGACCTATGCGAAGCTAGGTGACAAGCGAGAGGTGATCGAGGAGCAGATCAGCAAGCGCCTGAAGACCACAATCGAACGTCATTCCGACGATTGGTACGGCGTGAAGATCACACCGCAGATCGAAGCAAAGGCAAACTG
>JAVHLO010000440.1 GCA_031082105.1 Planctomycetota bacterium | reverse complement strand
AGTGCCGCGACCGTGAGGGAGCGGTAGGCGGCAGGCTACCCAGAATCTGAAGTGTCACGGACCAGCAGGACGGTGCATTCATGACAGCGAATCGAATTTCATGAATTACCCGGGCCAAGCTGGCTTTCATAATTTCTTCCGAATCCACAGTACGACGGTTGTTTGCCACGAGGGAAACACGGATTTCACGGATTGGACGGATTTCACAGATTCTCCTCCCCAAGCGAAGTGCGCGAAATCCGTGTTCCTTCCCTGCGGTCTGCCGGTACTCTTTGGAAGTGCTATTCGGAAATAATTACGTAGAGTAGCTTGGGTGTTCTGTTCGTGACAGAGAAGGAAAGCGGACCGGCCGAGTAAGCGTGGTTTCGCGGATCTCGATTTGTGGAGTGTCCGAGGTGCCAGACGTTTCCGGTTTTGACAACGAGAAATACCTCCAGGAGCAGGCGTCGTTCATCGTGCACCGGGCCGAGAACTCCGGAAGCAAGCTGTACCTGGAGTTCGGCGGCAAGCTCATGTTCGACTACCACGCCGCGCGAGTCCTGCCGGGCTTCGATCCGAACGTCAAGATCCGGCTTCTTCAGCGCCTCAAGGACAAGTCGGAGATCATTGTGTGCCTCTTCGCCGGCGACGTCGAGCGGAAGAAGATGCGTGCGGATTTCGGAATCACCTACGATGCGGACGTCCTCAGGCTGATCGACGATCTCAAAGACTGGGGTCTGCCCGTCAGCGCCGTTGTGGTCACGCGGTACGAGAACCAACCGACCGTGAAGCAGTTCATCAACAGGCTGGAGCGTCGTGGAAAGAGGGTGTACGTGCATCGGGCCACCCGCGGCTACCCCACGGACGTGGATCTGATCGTAAGCGACGAAGGATACGGCGCGAACGAGTTCGTGGAGACGTCGAAGCCGATCGTGGTGGTGACTGCCCCCGGGCCGGGCAGCGGCAAACTCGGCACCTGCCTGTCTCAACTGTACCATGAACACAAGCGGGGGGTCAAGGCGGGATACGCCAAGTTCGAAACCTTTCCGATCTGGAACCTGCCGCTGAAGCACCCGGTGAATGTCGCGTACGAGGCCGCGACGGTCGACCTCGGCGACTTCAACCAGGTGGATCCATTCCACCTTGAGGCCTACAAGGAAGTCTCCATCAACTACAATCGCGACGTCGAGATATTTCCTGTAGTAAGGAGGATACTTGAGCGAATCACGGGCGCGGCGTCACCTTACAAGTCGCCGACCGATATGGGTGTGAACCGGGCGGGGTTCGCCATCACCAACGATGAGGTGGTCAGGAAGGCTGCGGTCCAGGAGATCATCCGCAGGTACTTCCGCTGCGGTTGCGAATATGCGATGGGACTTGCGGACCGGGACGTGCTTCAGCGGTCCGAGCTGCTGATGAAGGAGCTCGAAGCGAAGCCGGACGACAGGCCGGTAGTCGCGCCGGCCCGCCGGGCCGCGCGCGAGGCCGAGGCGGATCGAAAAGGAAACGAAGGTGTTTTCTGCGGGGCAGCGATTTGTCTGAAGGACGGCTCGGTTGTTCAGGGCAAGAACTCGGCGCTAATGCACGCGGCGTCCAGCGTCGTGCTCAACAGCATAAAGCAGCTCGCGGGAATCCCGGACCGTCTGCCGCTGCTCTCGCCGTCCATCATAGACGCCGTCAGCGGGCTCAAGAAGCAGGTGCTCAACTCGAAACGGTTGAGTCTCGACCTTGAAGAGACCCTGATCGTGCTCAGCATCTGCGCGATGACGAATCCGGCCGCGCAGCTCGGGATGGAGAAACTCCGCGAACTGCACGGCTGCGAGATGCACATGACTCACATCCCCACACCGGGCGACGAGGCCGGCCTGCGCAAACTGGGCGTCAATCTGACCAGCGATCCCAATTTCTCCAGCAAGAACCTGTTCGTCTCATAGCGGCACTATGAAGGGTCAAGGCCGCAGCCGTGCCTTCGTGTCCACCCGGCTATCCCGGTCTATTCATGAAATTCGATTTCCTGTCATGCCGAACTTGGTTCGGCATCTCCTTCAGCGAAGGGCCGGACACGTGGCAAAGGAGATTCCGAACCGAGTTCGGAATGACAGACTGTCGGGCTTCTTCCCTGATACGCGAATAGCCCGGGCTATCATCCCCGTGTTGGCGACGCCCGAGTGAAAAGCACCGCACGCTTCTCCGGGTCGCGGCTCCTCGGCCGGTGCAATGCGCCGTGGCAACACGTGCCGACATGATTATGGTTCGGCGGGGGAATTCCGTTGGGCGGGTCGAAACCGCTGGCCTTCGTCGAGGATGGGAACGCCTGGCGCCGGATGCTGGCCCTACCTGCCCGCCTTTGCCCGCAGACGCCTCTTGTTGGCTTTGCGCCAATTCTTGAAGTAGCCGGGGTGAGCCTCTCTCCACTTGCGCAGGTATTCGCGCTGCTCGGCCGTCTTCCAGTAGCTCGGGTGCTTATCGCGCCACTTTCGCATGTACTGGTCCATGTACCGTTTTCTACGATTGGCGCGACAGGCGGCGTTGAAGCAGAACTTGTTGGACTTGCTCTTGGGCACGAACGTCCGGCCACAATCCTTGCAGACCCGATAAGCGCCTTTCTTACGCACGATGGCCTCCACCTCAGCAATTCTCGTCGAGAAGGCTCGACAAGCGGTTAATTAAGGTCTTCGGCGGGGTTGAATGCCCATGGCGCCTCGCTCAATTCGTAGGCGAGGTAGTCCGCTTCTTTGAAGAAGACCGCGAGTTCACGCGTCGCGGACTCGACCGAGTCGGAGCCGTGAACGAGGTTGTATCCGCGGCTGAGTCCGAAATCCCCGCGAATCGTCCCGGGGGAAGCCTCGAATCCGAATGTCTCGCCAAGCAGCTTCCTCGTGACGGCAACCGCGCGCGGTCCCTCCAGCGCCATCACGGCGACGGGACCGGACTGCATGAACCGGACCAGGGGCTCGAAGAATTTCTTGCCCTT
The DNA here is from genome assembly GCA_031082105.1 of Planctomycetota bacterium. Lineage (GTDB taxonomy): Bacteria > Planctomycetota > MHYJ01 > JACQXL01 > JAVHLO01 > JAVHLO01. Next base: position 219 of record JAVHLO010000440.1, on the reverse strand, counting down.
GTGAACTGAATACAGGTTATCGGTTTGCTGGTTTGTCAGCCGACAGAGCCGGAGTGCGACGATCTTGAGACCTTTCGCTTCGAATCTGGCGAGTATTGATCCGATGAGCCGACGCTGAATCGCGTCCGGCTTCAGTATGACAAGTGATCGTTCCACGTATGCTCCAGGCTTCTTTTTTTCTCAACCAACGCGCGAAGTGTAGCAAATGCGAAATCATTT
>JAVHLO010000043.1:383-14264 GCA_031082105.1 Planctomycetota bacterium | reverse complement strand
CGGCAACGCGCGGTTGACTCTGGGCACGACGGTCACGACGCCCGCGGGCACGCACTTCAGCGTGACGGGCAACACGACGCTCGGCGACGCGGGCGCAGACACGCTGACGTTCAATGCGAACACACTGGCTGTGCCCAATAACCTGAACATCGATGCGAACACGTTGATGGTCGACGCGGGGAACAACCGGATCGGCATCGGTACTGCGACGCCGGCGTACAGGCTCGATGTGACATCGCAGGTGAGCCGGCTGTACGGCTTGGTGCTCGACACATCGAACGGTCTCGACGCGAACGCGCTCATCTCTGGACAGAGGACATACACAAGCACGACCGGCAACAGGTACGGGCTGAACTGCGACGTGTACTCGAACGGCGCCGGGTCGGGCAGCCTGTACGCGGGCTGCTTCTTCGCCTATGCGCAGCAGGATACGACGGGGCGGATCGTGGGGAGCTTCGGAGAAGGGCGCATCGAGACGGCAAATGTCGACGTGGTCGACCTGTGGGCCCTGTACGGCATCACCGGGATCGCGAGCGCGGCGACCGGCGCGACGGCGACGAACGTCGTAGCGGTCGAGGCGAGGCCGCGTATCGAGACCGGTACGGCGACAAGCGTGTACGGCCTGAGGACGCGCGGCGATCTGATGACCGGCGGATCGATAACCGACCGGTACGGCGTGTACGTTGCGAACCCGGGCGGTGGGACGACATCGGCGATCACGAACAACTACGGGCTGTACATCGAATCGCAGACGGCCGGCACGACGGACTACGCGATCTATTCCGCCGGCGGGACGAACTACTTCGGCGGGAATGTCCAACTGGCGGCCGGGCTGAACGATGGCGCGGGTTTCGGCAGCGCGGGGCAGATCCTTGCCACGAACGGCGTGGGCGACGTGTACTGGACCAGCAACGTGCCGGGCGGGGACGACGACTACATCCGCAACCAGATCGCCGGCGCGCAGACGGCGGACTTCTGGATCAGCGGGACGGGTCGCGTGGACACGCAATTGGTCGTACCCGATGGGAGCTTCGCATCGGTTGGAGTGAAGTTCGCGGGCGCGAACACGGGCATGTTCAGGGGCGCGGACGACCGGATCGAGTTCGTTACAGGCGGCGCGACCGCGCTGCAGGTCTACACCGACCAGTTGCGGATCGCGCGCGGGTCGGTGGGTGTGCCGGGGCTGGTGTGGGACGACGGGACTAGCACGGGCGTCTATGGCCCCGCAACGAACCAGATCGCGTTCTCGATCGTCGGAAGCGAGAAGATCAGAATCGACGCCAGCGGCAACCTTGGAATCAGCACGACCTCGCCCGGGACGAGTTTCACAATCAGGGATACGGGGACGAGCGTGCTGACGGACATCCAGCAGAACGTGTCGTTCAACTCGGCCCAGATCGAGAGCGTCTACGGCGCGGGCAGCGTCCACCTGCCGGGCATCGTATGGAGCACGAGCGACAATAATCCGACGAGGCCGAAGGCCGGTATCTGGGCGTTTGTGGACGGCAGCGGGTCTGATATCTACTTCGGGACGTCGAATGCGTACGCAACAGGGATAACGAACACGGCAATGGTGATCGACCAGGCCGGCTACGTGGGCATCGGCGATACGAGCCCGCTGTCGCCGCTGACGGTCGGAAGCGGCGACCTGTTCAGGGTGGACACGAACGGGAACATCATCAGGGTGAGGAATATCGCGTACAGTTGGCCGGCGGCTCAGGGCGCGGCGAACACGTACCTGAAGAACGACAGCGCGGGCAACCTGAGCTGGGACGCGATCGATTCGAGCGAACTGCCGTCGAATATCATGTACACGGATACGAACCAGACCGTAACGGGTCTGAAGACGTTCAATACAACGGCCGGCAGCGTGCCGTTCGCGGTAGATGCGACGGACAACGGCGTTGTGACGAACCTGAACGCGGACACGGCGGACGGCAAACACATTGCGGCGCTGACGCAGGGCGGGGCAATCTACGCGTCGTCCACGTCGCAGTTGTCTTCGACGGGCGCGGGCGTGTCGGGCCAGGCACTGGTGAGCGGCGCGAGCGGTGCGCCGACCTGGTACGCGCCTACTGCCGGATCCGTCCTGTTCGCGGGCGCGAGCGGCGTGCTGGCACAGGACAATGCCAGGTTCTTCTGGAACGATACCAACGACTACCTCGGGCTGGGGACGAGCAATCCGATGTCGCGGCTGCACATCGGCAATTCCGGTACCTTCGGCAACCTCTTGACGATCACGGGCTCGACCGGGTTCACGCAGCCGAACGAGGACCATGTGATATTCGGCTACTACAGTACTGGCACGCTGATACAATCGGAAAACGGAGCCAATGGTCGACCGATTGCCCTCAAGGGCGCCGGGATCTCATTCTACACTGACCTCAGCACGGCGAACATCGGCCTTGCGCCGGAGCGAGTGCGAGTTTCCGATACCGGCAACCTCGTGGCACTCTACAACGCGCAGGTGGACGGTAGCACGACGCTCGGGAACGCGTACACCGACCTTGTGACCGTGACCGGCGACTACACGCAGAGCGCGCAGACGGTGCAGCCCGGGCCGGGTCTGTACGACCAGGCGATGTCGTTGAGCGTGGACGCGACGGGCTCGACGATCAGCAACGGATACCAGTTTGGGCTGATTGTGAACGGCGACACGCGGACGATTCGTCAGGAGGGCGGCGCGATCCGGGCCACGGCACGGTACGCGGACGGCGGGCATGATGTGTCGTGCGGCGCGGAGCTTGCGCAGACGCCGAACTGCGCGTTCAACGGCGGGACGGGCACGGGCGTGCGGGGATGGGGAACACGGAACGTCTTCAGCGGGACATACTCGAGCTTCACGTTCGGCCTGGAGGCGACCGCCGGCACCGACCAGGCGTCGATGTCGATCGGCCCGAGCGACGCGGCCTGCTGGGACTACGTCATCGGCGCGAGCGGGGCAATATCCGGAGTGTGGAACCAGAGTACCCCGAGATACATGCTTGCCGGCGTGCGCGGCATTTCGAGCACGACGGGTACAGCCTCCAACTACGGCGGCTACTTTGCGTCGACCGGTGCGGGTACGGGCACGAACTACGGAATGTACTCGACCGCGTCCGGCGCGTCGACGAACTGGGCGGGTTACTTCGACGGAAACGTCTACATCAACGGCACGTTCTCGCAGTCCGAGGCCAACGACATCTGGGTCAACGAGACGGGCGACACGATGTCGGGCCAGCTCACGCTGAACAGGGCCGGCGCGAATGTGGACACCCTCTACATCTCCGACGGCGGAACGTACCATGGTAGAATAACGAACTGGGGTTGCTTCTACTTGGCGGACGGCGGCATTTCCGGTTTGCTCGGTCAGATCGGAAGCGGGACCGACATGGAGACCTACAACTCCGCCTATGTCCAGCACGGCAACGACCTGCAGATAACGAAGAACAACTCCGGCGCCGACCCCGGTCTGCCGTGGTACCGTTCCGACGGCAATTACGCGATATTCAACTCGTCCTATGGCGCGAGCGGCGCGAACAACTACGGTTTCATGATCAACTGGGACAACAGCGACGACATCTCGCTGTGCCAGGGGGGCGGCTACGTCTCGATCGGCGCGGGTTCCGCCACGCCCGGCTCGTTGCTCGAGGTGCGCGGCCAGGCCCGCGCGTCGAGTCTCTATGACTACGACAACACGAGCTACTACGTCGACCCGTCGAGCGCGACATCCGCCGTGCTCGCGGGCAGCGTGACGGCCGGAGGCTTCGGCAGCTTCGCGCAGAACCAATACGTGACCGTCGGCAATGCGACAAACAGGACATACCTGTCTTCCGGCGGCGCGTACACGCATCTCGCGCTGAACGCCTGGTACAACGGCGCGGCGTGGACGGAGAACGTCGATAATGCGATCGGCATGCTATACCAGCAGTCGACCACGGCACATACCTGGTACTACGCTCCTGCGGCAGTGGGGGCGCCGGGCTGGACTTCACTCATGGCCCTCGATACGTCGGGGAACCTGACGACGACGGGTGACCTGGACGTGAACGGCTACGACATCGAGATGAACCGCGGCGACAGCGCATACATCCACCGCGTAGGCAGGATAAGCTTCGACTGGACGAGCGGCACGTACAACGACTCGTCGTACCACGGGCTGGAATCCGAGGATGAGGCCGGCGCCCTGAATGACAGCCTGAGGGTGAACAGCTACAACAGCATCACCTGTACGATCGACTCGAACGCGAACAGCGCGTCGTACTTCAAGGTGCAGAAGGAGAGCACTGGGAACGGCACGGACCTGCTTACGCTCGATGAGAGCGGAAACCTTGCTGTGGCAGGAACTATCACCGGCAGCGGCAGCGGCATAGACCACGGCTCGCTGAGCGGCCTCGCCGATGACGACCATTCGTACTATGTCGACAAGGTCGGCGATACGATGACGGGGACGCTCAACGTCTCGCCGTCCGGTGCGTTGAGCTATGGAGTCAACGTCTCCGGCGGCACCGTTCCTCAGTACGGAGTGTACGCCAGTGGCGGATTCTCGAATTCCGCCGTGTATGGGCTGCAGACCGGGGCGAACACCACGTTCGGTTGCCTGGGCTATGGTGGCTCACTGGCTAGTCACCCGAGCAGCTGGTCATGGGCTGGCGTGTACGGATACACGAACAGCAACCTCGACGCCATCTACGGTCACGTCGCGGCCGGGGGAGGTGCGGCCGTCTTCGGAGTGGCAGCTGCCGGCAACACTGGCTTCGGTGTACGTGGGTATCACTACTCTGCGACCGGCACGGGCGTGCGCGGGGACGGGCAGTACGGGGTCTACGGCAGTTCGCTTGTCGCCGGTGGTGCGGGGCTGTACGGAAACCAGGGTAGTGGTTCCTACTCCTGCTACCTCAGCGGCCCACTCTACATGGCGGGTAATATTCTGTCGAGCGGGTCTGCCAACACAGTCGGGACCAGCGCCAACTACTTTGGCGGCGTCTATTCGACGATCTTCTATGACGGGAGCGACACCTCCTACTATCTGGACGCAAACGCGGCGGGCGCGGCGGTCAATGGCAACACGAACGGCCTCGTGCTGAACGGCCAGTTGCAAAACCTCTCCACATGGGGCATGAATGCGCGTGCGCAGGGCGTCGTCATTATCCCGGAGGGAAGCGTGACCGACGACGGCGCGGGGAACCTGACCTTCGGGAGCACGGTCATCGTGATGAACCCCGCTTCCGGATCATGGATACGCGTGCAGGCGGGCAGCTACGCGCTTGGAAGCTGGGGATACCTCTGGGTCAACATGCCGCCGACCGGCACGCGGGGCACCACCGTTGCACCCACGGTCAGCGCTTGGGCGGATGCGGACGTGGCCTACGCAGGGCGAGACAGGGTAATCCTGGCACAGCGAAACGGAGCAGGAGACATCTTCACGCGGTTCGGCGTTCCCGCGCGGGCCGCCACTATCGGTGGGCTCGACGGCCGCTTCGTCAACGTCACCGGAGACACGATGAGCGGGTCTCTCACTGCGCCGAATTACTACCTCAACGACAGCAACACGCTGGTTACCGAGGGAAGCGGCAATGCCGTCCGGATCACCACGAATTCCGGATACGTCGACGTGGGGCCGCAGAACACGAGCTGGTGTCACCTGCAGACTGACCGCAACAGTTTCTACTTCAACAAGGAGATTGTCCCTAACGGTGACTGTCGTCCGTACACGGCGGGAGTGAACTCGTGCGGGACCGCGAGCTACTACTGGAACTCGCTCTACGTGAACGCTTCCTACGAGAGCATCATGTACGACAGGGACGACACGGGATACTATGTCGACCCCTCCAGCACGGGTACTTCTCTTCGCGGCGCGGGGGGGATGTGGATGGGCGGCAGCACGACACGGAGCTCCAGCAACGGCGGTCCCGTTTATAAGCTCATCGTCCGCGACTTTGCCACGGCGGACACCACAAGCGGAGTGGTCGTGGCGCGAACCGGTGACTGGCAGTTGGAGAGAAACGGGACCTACAACCAATTCGTCCTCAGGTCGCTGGGCAGCAGCAGCACTTCATACTGGTACCAGTATGGCGCGACCGTGGGGCAGGGCAACAACCCAGGCTCCGGCGTGGGGGTGACAATTGACACCGGCACCAATAGGAGCTTCATCATCTGGTTCGGATATCCGTTCACTTTCGGTGACTACTCGTACATTGTGATTTCCCGATACTACAACGACTATTTCTGGCAGGGAACCATCACGACAACCTACACGGATTAGCCCTGTTGACAAACGTGTTTCGGGAGAAGACCGCTAGGGCCTTCTTCGTGGTATTGGAGCAGTGACCATGCGCAGACTCGGTCCGATGCTTGGCGCGGTGGCACTAGCGGGAGTCACCGTGCTATTTGTTTGGGTAGTCGAGCTGACGCGGGAGAACCGCAAAGTGCGAGACCTCATGGAGAATTCGGAAGTCTCGCCCGTGACGTCTTTCGGCGCTGCACCGGCGGTTGGTGCAGCGCGGGACCAGACCGCGGAGATCAGAAGGCTTGAACAAGCGATCAAAGGGCTTGAGAACGCGGTCGCCGGACTACGACGCCAAACCGGACAAAGTGAAGGTTTGGCTGAGGGGCCCGTGAGTCCACTTGGTTCGAATCGTGCTGGCGACAGCCCAGCGGCAGTCGTGGGACTGCCGGACGGCGTTGACGAGTTGGACCGCATGATACCGCAGAATCCCCAGCTCCTTGTTTCGCCTGAGACGATTGCCGTCTGCGTGGAGAACAGTAGCCGTGACATACTGAACCTAGAGGCGAGAGATGGCGCCCAGGATGCGTTGCGCTGTGCCATCGAGAACTTCTACCTCAGCCGTGCGGCGATAATCGTGACGGTGCCGCAGGAGAAACAGTCTGCCGTGCTGGACAGACTCGAGAAGAGATTTACGCAGCGGATCCAGGCGCTATGCGCTGGCGACTCCGGCGCGAACACCTGGCACCCACAGAAGTAGAAGGCTGAGTTGGCGCTATCCATGGGCACGGATTCTTCGGAAAGCGGGTGTAGTCTCCGCCAGTGAGAGAAATCCACCCCTGTCATTCGCGTCAAGCCAAACACTCACCGTCCAGCTTGGTGACTTCGCGGAACCATGCCGCTGGCACCTCCGACCGTAGTCTGCGAACGCCGGTCATACCGACTTTTCCGGCAGAGAGTTCAGAGGCAGGCACAGTTCGTGTCCGACTTGATTCCATAAGGCTTCTCCGCTATGGTCGTTCTCAAAAGGGGCTGGTGTAGACTCGGAAGAGGCAAGGGGAGCACCTTGAATACGAGAACAGCAGCCTCTACGGACCGATGATACTACCTGCCGGCAGCCCGGTCTCCGCGGCCATCGTACGGGGAGCCGGTGACGGCTTCTCCGCGCGCCGCATTGACGTTGTCCGCGCGCTGCAAGTCACTCCCAGCAGGTTGGGTGCACGCCGCCGGAGCGGGGCCCCGCTACCATTCTCGGCATTTCATCGCTCGCCCAGCAGGGGGCAAAGGTCACCATCCATTTGGTCAGTAGGGTCCACTGATTGCCCTCACCAGGATGCGAAAGCGAGCAATAGTCATCGCATTCGCAAGTGGTTCTGGCGCGGGAGTGTTCGCATCCCGACTTGATTCTTCACGCTCTCCCTGCTATACTTATGGTAGAAGTGGAGTGTTGTAGACCCGGTGTCTGTCTGATCCGCACCGGGAAGAGGGGGCGGTGTAGACCCAGTGTTTGTTTGATCGGCACGGAGACAAGGGAGTGGTGTAGACACGTGGACGCCGGAACCGCGCGTCTTCTCGCTTGATGCGCGGGCTTCCTGACCGATATTGATTTCGAGGGCGAGTCCTCTCTGGGATTTCGGATTTCAGATTGCGGATTTACGATTTCGGATAGGAACACTCTTTTTTTCGGAGCACTCCAATGAGACGCGCTGTGAACGCGAGACACGGTACGACCGTACAGGGTCATGTGCAATGGCCGCCGGGTCGGAAGGTGAAGTACCTGCGACCGCCGTGGGTGTTGCTCACAGCGCTGGCCGCGTGCTTCCTCGCGCTCGTCGCGTTCGGACCTGGGTACGCCCAGCAGGCGCCGCCGGGGCTCATCGAATTCCAGGGTCGGTTGACAAACGCGAGCGGTGTGCCAACGAACGGTTCGACCAACTTTGTGCTTCGGCTGTACGACGCGTCATCAGGCGGGAACCTGCTTCTGGCGGACGATCATTCGAGCGCGGGCGCGACGAACAACCCCGTGACCGTGACGAACGGCCTCTACGTGATCGAAGTCGGCGGCGGCGATATCACAGCGGGCGACTACCCGACGCTCACCGCATGCTTCGCCAACGTGTCCACGGTATATCTCGAGGTCGAGGTGGCCACCGAGATCCTGCTGCCTCGGACGCGGATGCTGTCGGCGGCGTACGCGCTGAACGCGGACGCACTGGACGGACGCACGTCGGGCAACGCGGACGGGAATATCCCGATCTCGAACGGGACGGTGAACACGAACCTGAACGCGGACCTGCTCGATGGCTTCACGTCGGCTGACTTCGCGCCGGCGAGCGGGTCGAACAACTACGTGCAGCTCGCGCCCGCGGCGGCGCAGACGTGGACGACCGCCAATACGGGTGTCTTCCTGAACGAGACGGGCGCGGGTACGCCTGTGTTGCTGAGACTGCAGGCAGCCGGATCGGATATGTTCGCGGTGAACAACGCCGGCGCCGTTACTTCCGGCTCCTGGACCGCAGGCACGATCGGCGTCGGCTATGGCGGCACCGGAGTGACCACCACGCCTGCGAACGGGCAGATACTGATCGGGAATGGCGCGGGCTACGCGGTGGCCAATATCGCAGAGGCATCGGCGTTCGAGGTTGCGGTTACGAACGGCGCAGGAACCATCACGTTGGGGTACGACTACTCCTCGACGCTGGCCGGCAACCCGGGTCTTTCGGCGAGCCGGACGGCGTTCGCATCCACCGGCCTTCTCTTCGAAGGGTCGGTCGCGGACGACCTTGAAGGATTGCTCACGGTGAGCAATCCGACCGGAGATCGTACCTGGACTCTGCCGGACGTTGACGGGACCGTTGCGCTCGGGACGGGGACCTCGAACTACCTGGCGAGATGGACCGGAACGAACACGCTCGGCACGGGCGTGACACGCGACAACAACTCGACTGTGGGCGTGAACGTCGCCCCGAACGCGAGCTATCGGGTGTACGTCGACGGGAGCACGATAACCGGCATATACGGTGTAACGGGCGGCGCGGTGACTGGCCAGAGCGCGGTCTATGGCGCGAACAGCGCGACGGGCGGCGGCGCGGGGACGTACCAGTACGGCGTGAGGGGCGCCGTGTCCGGCGCCATCGGAACGGGCTCGAAGTACGGAGTGTACGGCGACGCGACCGGCAGCAGCAGTTGGAACTTCGGCGTCTACGGCAGCGCGTCGGGCGGCTCGTCGAATGCCGGAGTCAGCGGCACATCGACAAGCAGCGGCGGATATGGAGTGCTCGGCTCGGCCAATCCGGGCGCCGCCGGCACCGGATACGGCGTGACCGGTCAGTGCATCTACAACACGGTGAACGGCACGCTGACCGGCGTCTACGGCGAGGTGACGGGCAGCGCGACGACGACGTACGCCGTGAGGGGCGTCACGACGTCGGCCTCGACGACGAACTACGGTGTCTATGGGACCGCATCGGGCGGCGTCACCAACAACTACGCGGTGTGCGGGGAACTGACCGCTGGCGGCACAACCGCGAACTACGCGGTCTTCGGCAAGAACACGGGCGCTTCATTCGACGCATACGGCGTTCGTGGAGAGGCCACCGGTGCGGGCGGCAACAACCACTTCGGCGTGTACGGAACCGCGTCGGGTGGGACGGCGCTGAACTGGGCCGGCTACTTCGCCGGCAACGTCGGCCTTGGCGGCACCGCCGCCGTTCCGGAGCTTCGCATGTACGAGGGGACCGGCGATGGCACCAACTACACGGCGTTGAGGGCACAGGCGCAGGCGGCGGACCTGACCTATACGCTCCCGTCGGCCTACCCGGGGGCGAACGGGTATTTCCTGACGTCGACGACCGCCGGCGCGATGTCGTGGGCGAACACGCTGCCGTCCGGGACGACCATCTCGTTCGCGAACATCACGACAGGTACGAACACGGCTGCGACGATGACGGTTGACACGGGCGCGTCGATCGTGCCTGCGAACAGCGGTATCATCACTGCGACGCGGTTCATCGGGTCGGGATCCACGACCGATGCGGTCGACTTGGCGACGGCTGAGGTCGCCGGATTGCTGCCTCTGAACCGCGGCGGTACGAACGCCTCGTTGACCGCGGCGAACGGCGCGGTGGCGTTCAGCAACAGTTCTTCGCTTGGACTTTCCGGGGTGCCTGCGGTAGCGGGTCTTGCGCTTGTCTCAGGGAATCCCCTGGTAGATCCCGCTCCGCCGAGCTGGTTTGCGCCCAACGTGGGATCTGTGGTCTTCGCCGGGGCTGCCGGAAAGCTCGACGCGGACAGCGCAACCTTCTTCTGGGACAACACGAACAAGCGGCTGGGCATCGGCACGAACGCGCCGTCGGCGCCGCTCGAAATAGTGAACAACAGCGGCCTGCCGGGCGCGAAGATCCAGTTGACCAGCAGTTGGAACACGAGCATCAACAGCGACATGGAGCTCGTACTGAGCGGCGGCGAAGGCCCGTACGGGGCGAACTGGAAGAATATCGTCTTCAAGACGAGCAGCAGTGAGAAGGCGAGGATAGACGTCAACGGTTACCTTGGCGTCGGGACGACCGGTCCGTCCTCGATGCTCGACGTAACGAAGAACGCGATTGGCGTGACACAGGCCGACGCGTACGGCATGTCGCTGGTCAACACGACAGCCGCGACGGCCGTTTTGCTGCAGTACTCGCCGCCGTTGAGGTGGCGTGGCTTCGGCTGGGAGACTACCGGACCGAGCAGCCAGTCTGTGGATTTCCGCTCATATGTCATACCTGTGGCGGGAGCCACCGCAAGCGGGTATTTGACCTTCGAGTCGTCCATCAACGGTGCGGCCTATTCCACAAATCGCTTCAGGATCTATTCGAGCGGTACGGTCATAGCGGCAGCTAACGTGCAAGCGGTTGGTGACGTCCTTGCGCAGGGTAGCGACGTCTACGACGACAGCGGGCACCTCCACGTCAACGGTGAGCAGAGCGTGTACATAAAGATGGACTACAACAACAACGACGCTGACACGCAGGCGATAGTCTTCGGAAAGAACACGACCTTGGCCACGGCGCCGTCCGCGGCGAACGAGCTGATGCGGATCACGGAGACAGGCCTCGTGGGCATCGGCACGCAGACTCCGGCGACGGCCCTGCACGTGAGCCCCGCAAGCGGGTTGACGCTGGGTCTCGATGCGACTTCGCCGACTCTGAACACGGCGGGCAAACTCACCTTGATGAGTGCGGGCGACGACGCGTACTCGACCGTGATACAGACACAGGCGCAATCGGGCAACGTGACGTACACGCTGCCGGTGAATGTGCCGGCGGGCGACGGGTACTTCCTCGCGTCGACGACCGGCGGCGGATTGTCGTGGTCGAACAGTCTGCCATCGTCCACGCAGATTTCTTTTGCGAACATCACCGGCGGAACGAACAGCGTTCCCGCCGCGATGGTCGTCGGGAACGGCTCGTCGTTGACGGCGACGGGCACGGGATACATCACTGCGACGCGGTTTGCGGGTTCGGGATCGACCAGCGATTCGGTTGATCTCGCGACTTCGGAAGTCAACGGCACGCTGACGGTCGGAAACGGCGGCACGGGCGCGACGAATTTCACCGCGGGCTACGTGCTGTTCGGGAATGGTACGTCGGCCATCAACACCAGTTCGAACCTGTTCTGGGACAACACAAACAGCCGCCTGGGAATAGGCAATACGAATCCCACCGAGCGGCTGGAGCTGTACAGCCCGGCGGCGTATTGCGGGGCATTGATTCGGTCAGGGACGACAAACGCGATCTTGAATGTCGACGCCGGCGGCACCGGCATGTCGTTGTTCCAGATGAAGCGCGGGGGTACGACCAAGTGGCAGATATACAATGACGGCGCAGACGGCGACAAGTGGAAGTTCTTTGCGTTCTCGGGAGCGACGAATCCACTCACGCTGCAACAGGACGGGAAGGTCGGCATCGGGACGACTACGCCGTCGTACGCACTCGATGTATCGGGGGCGATACGGGCCATCGAGACGGGCGGGGGGAATGCCAGTGTGTTGCACTTGAGTAACGGCGACAGCACCTGGACGGTGAACGTCCAGGGCGGAATCGGCGACTCGTTCTGGCTGACGAACAGCGCGGGAGTGAACTACGGCTACTCGATCTACCCGAACCAGGGTGGGCTGCACGCGATGGGGCTGTATCCGTCCTCTGCGGCGGCGCGGCTGCACGTGCATACGACGCCGACGGGTCCCGCGAACGCCTTTGAAGTGTCGACCGGCGCGAATGAGACGACGGTCAACCCGATCATGGTCGTGCAGACGGCGGGGAACGTCGGCATTGGAACCGCGAGCCCGGCGACGGCCTTGCACGTGAGTCCGGCAACCGGCGTGACGCTGGGACTGGACGCCACGGCGGGCACACCGAACACGGCTGGCAAAATGACATTAGTAGGCGTCGGCGACAATGCCTACTCGACGATACTCCAGACAGGCACGCAGACGGCGAGTGTGACGTACACGCTTCCTGTGGCGGTGGGCAGCGCAGGCCAGGTACTTGCGGCGTCAGACGGCAGCGGAACGTTGGCCTGGGGCGACAACATGCCCTCGGGGGATGGAGACTACATTCAGAACACGGCGGTCGAGTCGCAGGCGGCGAGTTTCTGGATAAACGGGAGCGGCACTGCCGGCGCTTCCGCGAGCAAGTACGGCCGATTGAACCACGCGAGCTATGGAGTCTACGGCCAGTATGATGCGAACAACTACGGCTGCCTTGGCGTCAACAGCAAGGGAATTTATGGATACACGAGTGTTCAGGGCGGGATAGCGGTGGAAGGCTTCTCGGCCGGTTCGACAGGCGCCACTGGCCGCCTTGGATACAGAGATGCCGGCGCCACCGACTTCGGCATCTGGGCGCAGGCTGAGGACTATGGCGCGTACATCGAGGCCAGGAACGCGTATTCGGGATATGCGGTATATGCGAACAACATCCAGACCTCGGGTGTGAACTACGGCGTATACGCAAGGGCGGTTGGGGCGGGCGGCACGGACCACTACGGGATATACGCGACCGCCTCGGGCGCGGCGACGACCAACTGGGCAGGGTACTTCGCGAGTGCCCCGGTCGGTCTGACGGCCGGGCAGTACATCAACTGGGGGACTACACCCGGCTCAACCGGCTACGGATTCCGCGACAACGCCGGCACGATGGAGTTCAAGAATTCGGCTGGCTCATGGGCCGGATTCGCTCCCGTATCGGGTTCCGGGAACTACATCCAGAACCAGATCGCCGGTGCGCAGGCCGCGGATTTCTGGATCAGCGGGACAGGCAGAGTGGCGACTCAGTTGATAGTGCCTGATGGCAGCTTCGCATCGGTGGGGATCAAGTTCGCCGGCGCGACGACGGGCGTGTTCAGGGGCGGGGATGACCGGATCGAGTTCGTAACGGGAGGGGCGACGGCGTTGCAGGTCTACAACGACCAGTTGCGGATAGCGCGCGGAACCGCGGGCTCGCCGGGAATGGTGTGGGACGACGGCACGACCACAGGCGTCTTCGGACCTGCCGCCAACTCGATCGGCTTCTCAATAACGGGGACCGAGCGGGTGAGGATTGACTCGAACGGAAATATGGGAATTGGAACGACCGGTCCCAGTGGGAAACTGCATGTGGACTATCCAGTTGGCGCGGCGAGCAACGGGAGCT
>JAVHLO010000043.1:0-373 GCA_031082105.1 Planctomycetota bacterium | reverse complement strand
CTACGGCGCGCGGAGCTACATCAGCGGTGACGACAACTCGGCCGACGCGGTGTTCCTCTATAACTACGGTGTGTACAGCGACGCCGACGGCGCGTCGACGGGCGGCGGGGCGCAAACGGCGAACTATGCGTTGTACGGGTATGCACACGGGTCGCAGGCCGGCGGACAGACGGACAACTACGCCGTGTACGGAAATGCGACAACGGGATCGGCGAACTACGGCGGCTACTTCACTTCGACGGGACCCGGGTCGGGAACTCAATACGGCCTCTATGCCAATGCGTCAGGTGGAACGACTAACTGGGCCGGCTACTTCATGCTTGGCAACGTCAACGTGGAGGGGAACCTCTACATCAACGAAAACGGCGGCGAC
>JAVHLO010000439.1 GCA_031082105.1 Planctomycetota bacterium | reverse complement strand
AACGCCCTCACCCTAACCCTCTCCCAAAGGGAGAGGGGATCCCTCTTCCCTTGGGAGAGGGGTGCGGAGCTTCGCCAATGCACTATGTAGCCGTGATTTCACCGTGCCGAGCGGGATTGCGAGCGAGGTTGCGATCTCCTGGAGGCTCAGCCCGTCGGCGAACCGCAGCAGCAGCACGTCGCGGTGTTCTTCCGGCAACGCGGCCAGCAAATCAAGAAGCCCCTCCATGTCCGCGTCGCGTGTCTCCTCGGCGGGTGCAGGTCTCGAATCCAGCTTCGAGCCGTCGTCCAACGCCACCTTCGATCGCTTGGCTATTGCCGTGCGGGAGAGGTTGCGAACCACCGGGAAGAGGAAGGTCTTCAACTGACAGCGTAGCTCGAACCCGGGAAACTTGCCGAGGAGGTAGAAGAACGTCTCCTGCAGCACGTCGGAAGCGTCGTGCGTGTTGCCGCAGAAGCGGTGGGCAAGCCCGTAGACCCATTGCCTGTAGCGGAAGTACAGCGCTTCGAGCGCTGCGCGGTCGCCCGTGTTGGCGGCAGCAATCAGCTCCTGGTCTGTTGGATTTTGGAATTTAGAGTTTGGATTTTGGATTGCCATGTGCCAATCTAGAACTGCAAATCCAAAATCTAAAACGCCGCCCGCACTCTCGGGCTACTTATTCCCCAACGCCTACCGCCTTCTCACCTCGACCTGCCTCCGCTCGATCTGGTCAATGGCCTTGAGGAACGCCATGAACTTCTCGAAATCGTCCGGCTCGATGTCCTGGTTGTACAACAAGAGGCTGCGTTCGACCTCCACCATGCCCTGTCCCGAAGACAACCCACTGAAACCCCCCTTACCAGGGGGGACTTTCCCGTCCGTTCGTTGTGTCGAAGTTGAAGTCGGCTCCGTTCCGCCGCCCGCGTTCTCATCCGACGCGGCGGGTTCTTCGCCCGCACCTTCTTCCGGCCGGTCCGGTCCCTGATCAGAGATCGATGGCGCCGTGGACTTGACGAACCGCATCGAATACGAACCGAACGGGGTCAGCAGAACGGCATCGAGCGGCGGCACGATCTCGTACCCGGCGGGCGCGATGACGCGCAGCCTCTCCTGGAGGCAGAAAGATGCCAACGCCTGCGATATGCGTAGCGGGAACACGCGTTTCTTCTGGCCTGTGAACACCTTGCTCAACTCGAGCGCGGGCAGGGCCGGCCTGAACTGCCATCCGCTCTCGGTCGGCGTGGTGAACTTGCTCGTCGACCCTTCCAGCCTGAAACGGAGCCCGATATCGAACGGGTCGAACGGCGCCATCTCGGACGATGAGATGTTGATCCCCGGAAAGAGCCGCGCAGCCAGCCGCTGGAACATCTTGAGCCGCTGTTCTTCACCCATGTTCTGTTCGACGAAGACGCGCATCTGTGCGCTCTGGAACGACGGTATCGGCAGCTCGCCCTTGACGGTCGCTTTGCCGTCGCCGAGGATTTCAACGGTGACGAACGGCACTCCTTTCAGATCGAGCGGGCACCTGGCGGGGAGGTCGACGATCGTCGCGCCGCCGCGGTGGAACACGACCGCCTTGCCGCCTTCCAGCGCCGGCGGGATCGCGCGGAACAGCGAAAACTGCGATACGGAAACGAAGAGCCAATCCTTCCCTACCCAGCAGCCGGCCGGCAGACCTTCCGTCGTCGTGCCGTCTCCCGCGGCGTCCGAAGGCAGTCTTACCGCGGCCAGGTCGGCGGCGAACGGCGGCCCGTCGATTTCCCATTCCTCCTGTGCGCACGGACCCGTAACGGGCGGAATGACCAGCGCGTGGTCAGCTTCGAACCCGATCCCGCGCGCCATCGCGATGAATAGGTCGAGGCTCGGTCCCTGTTTCTCGATCAACGTCTGGCTCGGGTTGTCCTGGGTGCCGTCCTTTATCTCCGTCACGACGAACTCATAGATCCGCTTGAGTTTTGCGATCGGGTCGGGCAGCGATTGCGTCAGCTCCAACGCCTTCTCCCGCACATTACGATTCACGTGCCGGTCGGCGAACGCGCTCCGCCTTATTCGCAGCATCCTCCCGGCATCGAAGGGCCACTGGAACACGCTCACGTAGGGGAGCACTTCATCGGCGGGCGGCATGAACGGCTCGGCAACGATGTCTTCCAGATCGTTCAGGTCATAGACGTAGACAACGTATCCTTCACCCTCTTCCACGCGAGCCTCAACGGGCATGTGCGAAGAGCGCAGGAAGAATTTCGGCGGCAACCCGGTTGCGACTTCGAGCGCCTCCTTCGCGGGGAGCAATCGCCTGGCAGCCGACGGAATGATGATCGCCAGCCGCGCTTTCAGGATCGGTTCTTCCTCGAACTTGAGCCAGGGCGACTTGAAGAGCTGGCGGACGCAGTTGTTCATGTCGAAGGGCACGTTCGTCGAGTAAACCCGCTTCATCTCCAGGATGGCGCCGGCGTCGAGTTCGGGCATTGCAAGGTTGCCGCGCTCCTGCACGCCGTCGGCCTCGAGTATCTTTCCGTCGGGCGTATAGACCCGGCACTCCTCGAGCGACTGGCCGGTCGATATCCGGCCGTACCGTTCGCCGCCCTTCTTGTTCATGATCTTGATGAAATGGTGGCTCGTGTGTTCCGCGTGTTTCAGGTCTTCGCCGGTGAACCGGACGATGTACTGCAGGAAGAGCGTGACGCTCGACGCCTTGGGGTACCGGTCCTGGCCCGGTGCGCCTTTGACGATCTCCTCGGCGTTCACTTTGAACTTGTCCTGGAGCGCGGGACCCAGCCTGTCACCCTCCCGGGCCGCAAGGAACCGCTCCGTTCTGACGTCGTAGTGCTTGCCGAACCCGATGCGCCGGTCACAGAGCGGGATATCGAGCACCTGTTTCCACCTCTCGCCGGCCTTGTCGAAGGCGCCTTCGCGCGCCCACAGGTCGCCGATCTCGCGGTGGAGGAAGAAAAATGTCACAGGGTCGAGCGCGATCACTCTCTCCAGAAGCTCTCGCGCCTCCGCGTAGCGGGCGAGGTCGGCGAGGGTCGAGGCGAGCCGCAGGTAAGGCTGAGGATCCTTCGGCGATTCGGCGATCTGCCTGCGATACTCGGCGAGTATCGCTTCGAAATCGCCTCGCCGCGCGGCCACTTTTGCCTTGTACCACGCTACCGGCGATTCGGCGAGCCGATCGAGCTTGCCGGCGACCTCCCCGGCCTTTTCGAAGCTCAGGTTGTCATAGTAG
>JAVHLO010000438.1 GCA_031082105.1 Planctomycetota bacterium | reverse complement strand
TAAGCCCCAGGAGGTCGCCAAGTACACTTGCCGGCGTTCGACCGGAGGTGTCGACGAGCATGTCGGCCGCGCACCTGTAGTACGAACGGCGACAGGCCAGCATCTGCTCGACCTCGGCCCGAAGCGTGCAGTTCGCGAACCTCGGCCGCCGCATCACAGTTTCGGCGTCATGCTCCAATCGTTCGAGGATCGAATCGACATCGGCCTGGAGCCACACCAACCGGCCGGTCCTCCTGAGGTTTCGCAGGTTCTTGTATCGTACAACGGCGCCTCCCCCTGCCGAGATGACAGTGTTATCCATGCGTGACACCTCGGTGATCATATCCGATTCGAGCTCACGGAAAACCGATTCACCCAGTCGACGCCAGATGTCCGCGACGCCAAGTCCATGACGGGCCTCGATCAGCTTGTCGGTGTCGACGAAATCCATGGCGAGGCGCCGCGCAAGCTCGCGCCCCACCGTGCTCTTTCCCGCGCACCTGTAGCCGATCAGGACCAGATTCATCGCTTCTCCCCGAGCACGCGTCTCAACTCGAGCGCGGTCTCCTGCGAGATGGCGGCCTTCCTCAGCGCAACCTCGACGGCCCGGAGACCGAGTTCCGCGAACATGCCGGCCAGGTGTGGGACACGCTTACGAATCGCCTCAACGTTCCGGACGACGGTCTGGACATCGCCTCGCGCGACCGGCCCCGTAAGCGCCGCCACGGTGCCGATGCGCCCGATGTTTTCAACGGTTCGCGCCACAAGGGGCATCACGCCGGTCATTGCCGACTTGCGGGGTATCCCCGCCGCATCAAACGCCTCCAGTGCCGCATCGATCAGGGCGACCATGCAGTTGCACGCCAACACCGAAGCCGCATGGTACAACGGTTTCTCGTCGGCCTCGATGTGTACCGCGACGCCGTTCAAGGCCGAGACGATCGCCCGCACCGCGGATTCCGCTCTGGCGTCGCCCTCGTAGACGCACGTGACGCCCTCGAACGACCGGGGATCGACGGCGGCCTCGGGGAAGGTCTGGAGCGGGTGAAACGAACCTATGTGCGCCGCGCATTTCCGCGCACCCGCCAGAACCTCCGCTGTGAGCGCTCCGCTCACGTGGAGCACCACGGCCCCCTTGCGGAAGCCGCCCCGCGACGCAATCGCGTCGCAGACCAGCTTGATGGCGGAATCACTCGTCGTCACCAGCACGAGTCCGGCCTCTCCTGCGGCAACAACCGGATCGGTCGCGGGCATGCCGGCCCCGATGAACCGGACGGACTCGTCGGCGCGGGCTGCGGTCCGGTTGCAGGCCGACGAAATCTCGAATGACCCGGACAACGCCAGCGCGCGGCCGAGGCTTCTCCCGACCTTTCCCGCGCCGATGATGGCTACTGTTTTTCGCATAGCCAGACCCGATTCTCCGTCACAACGGCGTGCAGCCGGACGTCGGTGTCGCCGGCGGCGACCTCGGCGACCATTTGCGCCTCAAATGCCAGTCCGCACAGAAAAGCCCGCATCCCCTGCCGGCTTAGAAACCTGTCGTAGAACCCCTTCCCCCGCCCGAGACGCCCACCCGTCCTGTCGAACGCCAGCCCTGGAACGAGCACGAAATCGATGTCGCAAGGATTGCATTCCGCGTCACAGCCGGGTTCCGGAATGCCGAACGGTCCGGGGCGCAGGCCGCGCGTAAGGTCCGGCACCGGGTGGGCCGTGAGCTGCCCGGAGGCGGTGTCCGTTCTTGGGAGCGCAATGGTCTTGCCCGCCGCGAGCGCGCGCTCCATCAGAGGAAGCGTATCGACCTCGTCGTCTCGCGGGAAGTAGGACATCAGCGAGTTTGCGGCGCGATACTGGGGCAGCGCCAGGACGCGCTCGGCTATCCGGCGAGATGAGGCGTCGCGGGCGGTTGGAGACATGGCTGCGAGTATCGGGCGTATCCTGGCGCGAAGAGCGCGCTTCGCAACGGTCAATGCGTCCATACCGCGCAAGCTGGAATACCACTACAAAAGGTGTTCTCCGCCGGTGCCGTATAGCGACATGGAGAACTCTAATTCCAAGTGGGCACCGTATGGCGGGGTTGGACTATTCCGACGAGCGGAACATGCCCGCTGCCGCCAAAACTAGGCTCCCTTAGAGTGTCTGTTAGTTCTCATTTGGATCACTAAGTACGTACACCACAGAGAACGACCTGATGATAGCGGAAAGAATGCTGAAAGTCAACACTTTTTCTGGTCGCCCGACGCGGAAACACCCACCCTTCGTGTCATGCTGAACTCGGTTCAGCATCTCCCACACCCGAGACTCCATACGCTGTCATTCCCGCGTAAGCGGGAATCCAGCCAGAGGCGGAAGGCGCGGCCTGCATGTCATGCCCCAAGCACTGGGGCCAGATCGACACTATACACTTATCGCCATTGCTTGACAATTGACTGGAGATTTGATAGACTCCGGGCATGACCAGACCGCTGCGAATCGAGTTCGAGAACGCCGTCTACCACGTCACCGCCCGCGGGATCGAGCGGCGCGATATCGTCGTCGACGACAAGGACCGCACGAAGTGGATCGAATACCTCGCCCAGGCGTGCGAACGGCACGGGGTAGTCGTCTACGCCTTCGCACTGATGGACAACCACTACCACCTCTTCGTCCGCACCCCCCAGGCCAACCTCTCCCGGGCCGTCCACGACCTGAACGCCTCGTACGCCGGCTGGTTCAACAGGCGGCACGGGCGGGTCGGTCACCTGCTCGCGGGACGGTTCAAGGCGATTCTGGTCGACAGCGAAGGGTATTACTGGGCAGTGAGCCGGTACATCCACCTGAACCCCGTCCGCGCCGGCATGGCGAAACGGCCGGAAGACTACAAGTGGTCGAGCTATCGGGGTTATCAATGGCCCAGCCGGAAGTTGGCGTGGGTGGCGTACGACGAGGTGCTGGGCGAGGCGGGGAAGGCCGGGACGGTCTACGCGAAGTACCGAGAGTTCGTGCGGGCAGGGGTGAAGGTGCCGCCGGAGTCGCCGTTTGCGCGGGTGGTGGGAGGGCTGTTGTTGGGCCGCGAGAAGTTTGTGAACGAGATCAAGCGACTGCTGGGCGCGCGGGTCGAAGGCAGGGAGGTGCAGGCACGGCGGAAGCTGCGGACAAGGCCAGCGTTCGAGCGGATTTGCGAGGTCGTCTGCGGCGAGTACGGAACCGACCCTTCGGAAGTGAACAAGAAGCGGAAGCGTGGCAACGCGGCGAAGCAGGCGGCGGT
>JAVHLO010000437.1 GCA_031082105.1 Planctomycetota bacterium | reverse complement strand
GGGTGTCTCGACGAACCCTGCCCCGGCCTGCGGCAACGCCCACTTGACAAACGGAAGGGCCAGACAGAAATCCTGCAGCACGCGCCCGAGCGTCAGAAGGCACAGGACGGCCACGAAAGACAACTGGAACCCGACCTCGAACATCTCCGTCGGCCGCGCGGCCAAGATGACAAGCGCGGAGAAGGCCAGCAGGTTCACGCCGTCGGTCCGCTTGCGCAGGATGATCGCCAGGAAGTAGGCCCCTGCCATGATGCAGGACCTGACAACGGGCGCGCGCGCGCCCGCGATCAGACAATAGGCAAGGATGAACAGCAGCAGGATCCCGGCCGACAACCTTCGCGGCACAAAGAGCAGCCGCAACAGAAACCACAGGAGCGTCGCGATCATCCAGGCGTGCAGCCCGGAGACCGAGAGGAAATGCACCGTGCCGGTCTGCTGGAGGTTGTCCTCGATCTCCTGGGTCACTGACTCGCGCATGCCGAGCAGCATGCAGGCCGCCAGCGGAACCTGGTCCGGGTCCATGTGACGCGCGAGCGCCGCCTTCATCGCGTGACGCAGCCGCACGGCGAGGCGCACAAGAAGACTCCCTCCGGAGCCCGGCTCCGTGCGGATGTCGATTCGCTTCGAAGCGACCAGTTGCCTGTGAACTCCGCGCAGCTCGAGGAGCAGGCGCGTATCGCGTTCACCCGGGTTCCTCGGCCCGGGCGGGAGTCCGAGCCGGCCGAGTATCTTCACCCGCGAACCGTACGGCAAGGCCAGCTCCGGGCCGAAGAACTTCACCAGGACAAGTCCCTCCGCGGGCCTCCAGGCCTGCGTACCCGCCGCGCACACGGAATCGACCTCGACGACGAATGTCGTGGAATAGCCGGTTCGAGCCGCCCCGGATGCGCGGCCTTCGTCTCCCGCCCCGCCCGCGCTCGCGGCCGAGGCCGCCGGGTCCGGCGTCTCCTCATCCGACCCCGCCCGGTCCGTCGGTTCGTCCGTTCCACTCTCATCCCTGTCCGTCGGCACGCCGGATGCCGCCTGCGCGGCGCCCCACTCGACGCGGTCCGTCCCCTTGCCCGCGCCGCGCAGAATGGCGAACGGCTCTTCGACAACCACTCCCTTGATGTGGACGATCGCATCGCCGGCCGGGAAGTTGGAGACGTGCTTCGGTCCGTGCGAGACGAAGGCGGCGTATCTTGCCATGCCCATGAAGGCGACGACGAGGAGGACCACTGCGACAGGCGGCACGCCGCGCACGCGTGCGGCGATCAGTATCCACGCGGCGATGATGCCGACGAAGAGCACGACCAGGATGGACCAGAGCGGCCACGCACAGAAACGGTCCGCCGCGATGCCGGTCAAAAAAGCGAGGCAGACCGGCACGAGCGGCCTGCGATTGATGTGAACCAGAGGTGTTCTTGTAGTGCCTGCCGTCATCACACGATTGATACGTTCACAGCCTGAAATCCCTTCTCGCCCACGGTCAGTTCGAACTCGAAGATGAAGTCCCTGCTTGGCAGCCTGGACACGTCGACCCCCGACGCGAACGCCGTCTCATGCACGAACGCGGTCTGGTACGGTGAACCTTCGCGGCGGGAATCGGTCAGCCACAGGCCGGGCGAGATGCACGTGAGGAACCGAATGAACCCATACCTCTTCGCGTGATGGTACGTGTAGCAGGTGCCGCGGACGCGGGCGCCCACTTCGCCCCACTTCTTCGCCGCATCGGTTTGGCCGATGACCGGAAGCAGGTTCGGCACGAGGTAGCCCGAAAGGTACATGTCGGCCTCTCTGCGCAGGTCACCGGACACGTTCTTGAACGCGACTACTTCCACGCGGCACCCCTTGTTCTGCAGCGCGCGCACGACCTGCACAAAGTCGCCGTCGCCGGTCACCAGCATCACGCGATCGAGGTTCTCGGACTGGAGGATCGCGTCGACGGCCATGTCCAGGTCGGAGTTCGCCTTGCCGAACCGGTTCCCGCCCTCGTCGGTGTACCATTTGACTGTCTTCTCGATGACTTTGAATCCGAAGTCGCGCAGGGTAAAATGGAACCCCTGTATCCTCTCGCGGTACGCATCGTCGGCGCCCGCGCGCTCTTCGTCGAACGCGGCGTAGGCATTCAACCTGAGCGCCTCGGCATTGTCCCTGCACGCGAAGTCGCGCAGGATATCGTACCGCATCCCGTACCCGCCGTTGCGCGCGACGTTGGCGACGTCAACGTAGACTCCGACCTTGGTGGCGTGCTTGTCGTTGTTCAATCGCGTTGTCTCCAGGAAGCGAGTTGGGTCGGTTGGGCCAGTTTGGCCAGTTTGGCCGGTTAGGCCAGTTAGGTCGGTTGGGTCGGTTAGGCCAGTTAGGCCGGTTGGGCCGGTTGGGCCGGTTGGATGAAGCGGAGCAACCGCCTCAACCGGCTCAACCGACCTAACCGGCTCAACAGGCTCAACCGGCAGAACCGGCTCAACCCGCCCTCACAGACAATCGGGGCATGCGGCCGCAAACTTGGATTCATCCGTCGCAAGCGCCGCATCGAGTCGCTTCAGCATCTTCTCCTTATCGCGCGGGAGCTGCCCTTCCACATTGACGTAGTTCGAGATGTGGTCGCTAAGCAGGAGCGTCCTGCACGTCAGGTTCTCGATCATCGACCTCACCTCGCGGATCGCCTCGTGGGGCGACGGAAGCTGGAACTCTCCGGTCTCGTAGTCCTTGTAGATCGGCGCGTTCGGAACGGGGACGTAAGTCCTCAACCGCACGAAATCCGGCTGGATCGCGTTGAGGACACACGCGCTCTCGACGGCGTGCTCACGCCATCTGTCCCTTCCGCCGATGCCGACGAGGATATATTCACTGAGCTCGAACCCCGCCTCCTTCACGCGTCTGCCCGCCTCGATTGCCTCGGCCGCGGTCGCGCCCTTTTTTATTTTCGCGAGCGTGACGTCGTCGCCAGATTCGAGTCCAGCGTGAATCCGTCTGAGTCCCGCCTCGCGCAGTTGCCTGAGCTCATCGGCCGTCTTGAGCACGAGGAACTTCGCTGCGCCGTAAGTCGTGATGCGCTCGAGGCCCGGGAAGGCGCGGTTCAGCGCGCCGCAGATATCGACGAGCTGCGCGGTCCGCATGAATATCGTGTTCCCGTCCGGCAGGAACACGGTCCGCACGATGGGGCCGTATGCGGCCGCGGCCATTGCGATGTCTTCCTTGATCTCATCCAGCGGCCGGACGCGGAACTTCTTCATCTTGTACA
>JAVHLO010000436.1 GCA_031082105.1 Planctomycetota bacterium | reverse complement strand
GGCCCCTCTCCCAGAGGGAGAGGGGAGGTCGATGTTATCGCAAATCTCACGGCATTCCAGAGTTTTGTGACGAGGTTGCGGGCCGCTTCGAGCCGCTTCGGAGAGAAGCGCATGTCCTGCGCCTGCTTCATCTGCGCAAGCAGTCCGAACCGCGTCCCGTCCGCGCCGTACTGGTCGACGAGCTCGAGCGGATCGATCCCTGTCCCCAGAGATTTGCTCATCCGCTTCCCCTCTGGGTTCTGGATCGTCGGGTGGATGAGCACGTCCGAGAACGGGATCCGCCCCATGTACTTCAATCCGGTCATTATCATCCGGGCGACCCAGAGCGCGATGATTCCGCGGTCGGTGACCAGCACGGAGGTCGGGTAGAACTTCCGCAGGTCCGCCGTGTCCTCGGGCCAGCCGAGCGTCGCGAACGGCCACAGCGCGCTCGAAAACCATGTATCGAGCACGTCCGCTTCCTGTTCGAGCCGTCTCCCGCCGCATTTTACACAGCTCGCAGGGGCCTTCACCTCGGACATCACCGTTCCGCAATCGCCGCAGGTCCAGACAGGGATCCGATGCCCCCACCAGATCTGGCGGGAGATACACCAGTCCTTGATGTTCTCCATCCAGTCGAGGTAGACCTTCGTCCACCTTTCGGGCACGAAGCGCACCTTACCCTCGCGGACCACCTCGATAGCGGGCTGCGCGAGCGGTTTCATCTTCACGAACCACTGTTCCGAGAGATACGGCTCCAGCGCGGTGTGACACCGATAGCACTTTGCGAGCGGGAGCTTGTACGGTTCGATCTTCTCGAGCAGGCCAAGCTCCTGGAGGTCCTTGACGACCGCCTCGCGGCACTTGAACCGGTCGAGCCCCGCGTACTTGCCGGTGTTCGCGTTCATCGTCCCGTCCGGACCGATGACCACCTCGGTCGGCAGACCGTGCCGCTGTCCGATCTCGTAGTCATTGGCATCGTGGCCGGGCGTGATCTTGAGCGCGCCGGTGCCGAATTTCGCATCGACATACGAATCCGCGAGGAGCGGGATTGCCCGGTTCATGAGCGGAAGGACGAGCGTCTTCCCGCGCATCGCGGAGTACCGGGCGTCTTCAGGATGGACTGCCACGGCGGTGTCGCCGAGCATCGTCTCCGGCCTGGTCGTTGCAACGGTGACATGTCCCGCGCCCGACTGGAGCGGATACTTGACGTGCCACAGGCTGCCGTTCGTGTCCTCGTATTCGACCTCGATATCGGAAAGGGCGGTGAGGCAGCGCGGGCACCAGTTTATCACGCGCTTACCCTTGTAGATCAGGCCGTCCTTGTACATCCTGACGAACGACTCGATGACGGCCCTTGCGTAGCCGTCGTCCATGGTGAACCGCGTCCGCGACCAGTCACAGCCGCAGCCGAGCCGCTTCAACTGGTTGATGATCGTGTCGCCGTACTCCTTCTTCCACTCCCAGACACGTTCGATGAACTTCTCCCGGCCGAGCGCGAAACGCGACAGCCTGTCTTTCTTCAATTGTTTTTCGACTACGAACTGGGTTGCGATGCCGGCGTGGTCGGTGCCGGGCACCCACAAAGCGGCGTCGCCGCACATGCGTCTCCAGCGGATGAGCGCGTCCTGGATGGTATTGTTGAGCGCGTGGCCCATGTGCAGCGAACCGGTGACGTTCGGGGGCGGGATGGCAATGACATAAGGCTTCCGGGGCGTGTCGGCGGACTGGGTGAAGTACCCGCCCTTATCCCAGAAGGCATAGATCTCAGGCTCCCGGCTCTTCGCGTCGAACCGCGTCGGCAGACTCTCATTTGCATTCGTCATCGGTCATTTCTCATTTGCATTTGTCACTTTCACCCCCGACCGCCCAGTGAACCGCCAAAACGCCAGCAGCGCCAAGGACGCCAGGAACCATGATGAAGACAAGTCCGACTGTACACTGGAACAGAGACTTCAAGAGACTCTGACGGGACGACAGAGTTTCCTGTCCCGTGCAAGTCTCGTTCAGTTCCTGTCGGCATCACACGACCAGCCGAGAGCCGGACACGTTGAAAGCTCCCGAGAATCCCGGTATTCTCCCGGCTTCCTTGGCGTCTTGGCGGTTTCCGGACCGTCAAGATCCATGCTGCTCAAGACGGTCTACGGTTTCCGCCTGCGCGCCTCCAGGATGGAGAACTCGTCCTTCAACCTCAGGTGTTCGGGCAGCTCTTCGGCCTTGCGGGCCCTCGCGCGGGCGAGCGAGTCTTCCTCGTCGGATTCCGATTTCCCCCAGAACAGGTCGCTGGGGTTCTGATAGAGATACTCGATCGTGCGATTCAGGTTGAACACGGTGACGCTGAGTTGTTCGAGGAGTTCACTCGTGCGGTCGAAGATTTCGGCGTTGCGCACGAGCTGGCCGACGGTGCCCTGCCCCTCGTCGACGCGTCTCAGTATGCCGACGAGCACATCGAGCGATTCGTGCAACTGGACCGAGTTCTGTTGAAGGCCGAGGAGCGTGTTGTTGGCGGTCTCGCCGATCTTCGCGACCTCCGAATCCGCCGTATCGATCGCCTTGCCGGCCTTTTCGCCGGCCTGCTTGAACTCGACGAGCACGTCCTCGCCGTGGACCACGAACTCGTCCAGCCTGGTCATGAACGACTTGGCCTCATCCATGAACTCGGAGCTTTTCCGAGAAACCTCGCGCGCGTTTTCCGCGGTGGCCTTGATGTTCGCCTCGAAATCCGGCGCTTCGAAGATCTTGTTGATGTTCACGATCAATTGCGACGCGGTCTCGGTCAGCTTCGAAAGTGTCGGCGGCACGATCCCGACGACCCGCGCGGTGCCGTCTTTCGGGATGCACTCGCCCTTCTCGGTGACCAACTGGAACTCGAGGTACCGTTCGCCGAGCAGCCCCTGGGTGGCAACGAAGAGGTTCGCAGCCTTCTTGATGCCGACCTCTTTCCTGATGGCCAGCTTCAGCTCGACCGCGGCAAGGTCGGTCGTCGGCAACAGGATCGTGTCCACCGACCCGATATCCACGCCGCCGAGCCGCACCGGGACGCCCGGCTTAAGCCCCGTGGCGTCGTTGAGCACGGCGGTCACGGCGTAGGTCTCCCTCAGCAGATCCGCCTCGACCATCACCAGCATCCCGCAAAAGATGACGATCCCGGTGAGGACGAAGAGACCGATCTTCATCTCGAGCGCTCGTTCAGACATGAAATTCTCCTCCTGCAATTTTGGATTCTAGATTTTAGATTCTGGATTGTG
>JAVHLO010000435.1 GCA_031082105.1 Planctomycetota bacterium | reverse complement strand
CGCCACTACAAACTGTCGGCCTTCGCCGAAGGTTCGTAAGTGATGCGGGCTAGTCCCCGGCGCTGAAACCCATGAGCAGCGTCGGCGGGCGCTCTTTGTTCTGCCAGTCGGTGGACTTGTACACGATATGCGCGTCGGAGGTCTTCACTTCGCAGCTCATGCTCGTGATCCGCGTCTGCACCTCCGGACCGATCAACTGATAAAACATGTCGCCGTCGGAGTCCATCCACAAAAACGGGATGTTCCCCCGCAGGCTCATCTTCATCTCCTGGAACTCCGAGACCGGCTTGCCGTCGCTGTCGGTGTAGTCCCACCTGTACCACGAGCTCGCGTCGAGCGAAACGAGGTTCCCCGCACCCTCCTCGAACACGCCCGTGATGGAGACCCGCATCTTCTCGCCGAGCTCGCTCGACTTCTCGCCGGAGAACGTGAAGGTCGTATCGGACGACCAGGTGATCGACTTGTCGGAGAACAACTGGCCCATGTCCGTCCCGACGATGAACTCGTCCACCTCCACGCCCTCGGACACCTGGATGTTGTGTTTGCCGGCGAACCCGACCGCAAAATGCTTCTTCTTGCGAAGCATGGCGAGCAGATCCTGGACCACGAACTTCACGCCGTTGCTCTCGCCCGGTTCCGCGACCACCTTCACGTCACAGGTCGTAGCGTCCTTGGGCACGGTGACGGTGATCACATCGTCGGACCAGACAGCGGCGGCTGCGACGATCCCGCCGAACGTCACTTTGCCTTTCTCGCGCGGTCCGAAGAGCGTGCCTTTGATCTTCACGGTCGTGCCCGCCGGCCCGCTCGCCGGATGCAGCGACGTGATGACGGGCAGCCTCGTCATCTTCACGGGATCGGAAGGCAGGCTCGAGATCGGGCCGTTCTCGACGAGCACCGCGGTCACCTGCATCGTGAAATCGACCGTCCTCGGGTCGTACCGGTCCGGAAGATCGACGTCCACTTCGTACTTGCCCGCCGCGACGGGGACAATACCCTGGAAGAGCGTGTTGCCGTTCGCCTGCACGAAGAAGTTCCCGAACAGATCGGGTCTCGACTTCACGGCCTCGGGCGGCTCCCAGGTCACCTTCAGTTTCGTGCCCTCGAGGTTCAGCGCGAGGACCCGCACGTTCCTGGGCGGCTCGAGCACGAAGATGAGCGCGGGCTTGTAGGCAAAGACCCAGCCGGAACCGGTCTGGCCGGTGTCGACAATGTAGAGCCGAATATCGCCGGGGTCCGGGAACTGCAGCGCGCCCCACTTGGCCTCCGGCTTGTAGTCCGCCACGCTCGCTTCGGCGGCGCCGCGGCGGTAGAAGACCGACCTGCCGGGGGACTTGGCGCTGAACCATTCATCCGGGACGTGGACGAGGATGGTCGACCTGCGCTCCTTCGCGGGCGGTTTCAGCTTGTAGAACTGGAGCGACCACGGCCTTATGATGTTGTCGTCGACCTCCTTGATGGCCGTCGTGGAAAGATCGATCTCCACGTAAGGGTCATTGTCGAATACCGTCGTCTCGTACTTCTTGCCGTAGATGGTGTCTTTCGTCATCCCTTCAAGGGCGTATCGCCTGCAGAAATCCGCGAAGGCCTTGCCGAACGTCTCCTCGTTGCCGTCGACCGTCCACAGCAGCGCCTTCTTCTGGGCGTTGATCCATCTTGCAGCCCAGGCCTCGAGCATCTTGAGGTGGAAGTCTTCTTTCCTGCCGGAGTACTTCTCGTCGCGCAGGTATTCGAGAAACCAGGAGAGGCCGTAGCCGTGGCGCTGGAGCGCCGTCGAATCCGCGCCGGCCGGCCCGTCAAGACCGTCCTTAAGGATGCCGAGCTGGGCGATATCGGTCCAGATTTTCGCGCCCTTCCGGGACATGTAATGGTCCTTCGCCTCGCGTTCCATCAGGAGGGCGGACGCCTCCATGAGAGGCATGTGGCCCGCGCGGTCGATCCAGACGTAGCCGGTCTGGTAGTGATGGAACAGCTCATGCAGTGCGGTGGAATAGAGGTCGTTCTTGTCGAGGTTTGCCCCGATCATGATGTACCTTCGTCCGAGCCAGGGGTTGTAGAGCTGGCCGTCCTTCCCGTCGAGCTTGCTCACGACGTAGACCGGCAATGTAAGGCTCGGGCGCTTGAACCCGCGCGATTCGATGTACTCCTGTGCGAAGACGAGCGCCTCCTCGGCCTCCTTGACCTTGTCGGGGAAGAGCAGGTCATGCCTGGCCTTGAAGAGGCGATCCTGGATCCCCTGCGAGATTCCGCGGTCGACCCCTTCCCCGTATTGCCCTTCGGCCGCGGCCTGTTCCTTGAACTGCTCGTAGTCCTTCCTCGCCTTCTCAAGTTCCGCGTTGAAGCCGGGAAGGTCTTTGAACCCCGTTTTCGGATCCGCCTGCGGGACCTTCTTGCTCCACCAGACCTGGAAACCGGGCGCGTACGAGCCGAGCCCGATGAATGGCGCCTCGTCGCCGAAGACCGTGGGCAACTCGTCTGGAAAAGTCTCGCGGAGCATGTAGTAGCCGCCCGTGACGGCGCCCAGCAACGCGACCCAATACGCCGGGTTCGCGCCGAGGATGAGCGGGCAGAGGTGGCGGGTCTTGAAGACGATCGTGTTCCCCTTGATCTCGAATTGCGGGAACTCCCATTGCTTTCCGTCGGCCGAGTGCGCGATGAAAAGCTCATTCGTAAGCCGGCCGTCCTTCTTCGCAGAATCCGGGATATCGAGCGCGACCTCGACCGGCGCGGCGTAGAGTCCTGTGTCGGGTCCGGCGTCGATATCCCAGGCGCGGAGCATCTCCGGCTTCACCGGCTCCGCGGCGCCGAACGGCACAAAAGCGACCTCCGGCATCGCGACCCTGGCGGCGTAGACCTTGATCTGGCGCGGCTGGTCGAGGCTGCCCGGCGGAATTGTGATAGCGAGTCCATCGGCCGACCTGACCTCGCCGCCGGTCTTGTTGTCTATCTTCGTGTCCGCAACGGTCTTCTCGCGCGTGACGGGGATGGGCTTCTGTTCGGGCGGGCGCATGCGTGTCGCGCCGATCGTCGCGGTCGGCGTGGCTGTGCCGGCGCCTGAGGATTCGCCGCCGCCGGGTGTCTTTCCGGTGCCGGTGGTCGTTCCCGATCCGCTGCCGGCGGGAGTCTTGCCGGAATTTGCGGTCGCGCCCTGACGGTCGCGGTTCGGATCGGTTGTCGCGGAATCACTCGGCTGGTCCTTGCCTTTTCGGTCGCGCGCGACGACGATG
>JAVHLO010000434.1 GCA_031082105.1 Planctomycetota bacterium | reverse complement strand
GCCGTTGTTGTTCGGTCTGGCCGACCCACCCACCCAACACGGACACCGCACGACGGCCGTGTTCGTAGTGCCGTCATTATACGGATTTGCGGGGGTGTGTCAAGGCATAGTATGTGGTTGCTTCGACTTCTACCCCGCCCGTGGCGGGGGTTTAGCTGCCCGTGGCAGCCGGATCTTGGTGGACCGCCGCCATGGGCGGCGTCGAAGTTCGTTGCCCGGGTCGATGCTTGATATGCGGACTGCTTTGTGCTATAATGTGCCGCAAATGGGGGGGCGGTGGGCGCCCGGATCGCGCTCGGGGGTTCGTCTTGTCTGATGGAGGTTCAAATGAACAGATGTCTGTTTGCGCTTGTCGTTCTTTCCTTTCTGGCGGCCCCCATCGTGCTTCGAGGGGAGGGGACGGTCGATGATGAATACAACGAGAAACTGAAAAACGCCGACAACTTCAGCGCCGATAGCCAGTACCAGCTATCGCTCTGGTGCGAGGAGAAAGGGCTTGCGGAACGCGCCGAGGAGCACCTGCTCAACGCCTTCACGCTTGATTCCAAACATGCCGGCGCAAGCGCGAAGGTCCAGGAAACGCTGAAGACCAAGACAGACAAGCTCGCCGCGGACGACGCCAACGGCTGTTTCGAGGTCGGTCTCTGGTGTATCAAGGCCGGGATGAAGGACGAGGCGACGAAGCTCTTCGAGAAAGCGATTGGTATCGACCCGAACCACACGGCCGCGCGCGAGAAGCTTGGCTTCGTCAAGCTGGGCGACAAGTGGGTGACGGTCGAGGAGGCGCGAACGCTGCAGGGCGGGACCGGCGACGCGGTCGAGGCGATCGGCAAGGCGCTCGCGATCGAGTTCAAGAAGCCGTTCATCAACAAGGCTGCAGGGCCCTACATGCTCTACTTCCAGAGAGAAGGGACGTCCGCCGAATTCGCGCTCGATGCGTACGTCGACGCGTTCACGTGGTACTATGAGGGGGTCAAAGAGAAGTTCGGCGACGTGCTCGGCCTGCCCCCGAAGGACAGGGTGATCACGGTAGCGATCATCGAGAACGGCGAGGCGATGTCCGAGTACCTCAAGCGAAAGGGCGAGCCGAAGGCGATGTCGATCCACTATGAGCGCGACACCAAGCGGCTGCTCCTGCGGGCCGCGCAGGACGCGAAGGACGCGCTTCAGTCCGTCGCCCACGAAGGCTCCCACCAGTTCTACTACGAGGCCATGAATGACACCAGTGCACAGACTTCGCTGTGGGTGCAGGAAGGCATATCGTGTTTCACCGAGGCATTCAAGCGCAATCCCGAAACGCTGAAGTGGGAATTCGGCACGATGAACGAGCGCCTCATCTACAAGATCAAGAAGGTCGTGAAGGAGAACAAACAGATTCCGCTCGCAGAATTTGTCGAGCTGAAGTACGAAGACTGGGTCAAAGAGCTCAAAGACATGTGGGTCACGGTCGAGAAGCTCAGAGAGACCGGCGAAATCCTGGACCAGGGGCCGGAAAAGGAAAAACAGAGAAAGGACCAGGATGAGGCCCTCGAACGGAAGAGACAGCAGGGGTGGTCCCTCTTCTACTTCCTCTACTACTTCGGGGACGGGAAGTACCGCTCGAAGCTCCTGGACTATCTGAAGCTCGAGACGACCACCGGCCGCAGCGGTCTCGCTCCCTTCAAGGAGATATTCGGCGACCCCGCCGCGATCGAGAAGGAATGGCTCGAGTACGTGCCGACGATGAGCGCGATGGACTAGCGGACTCTCTGGGAGCGCCCCGACGCGTCGGGGCCCGCTTCGGCGGTGGCGCCGCTGCTTGGCCGGCATCATTCGCGAATCGAGACGGGAACGGGTCAATGAAACGAATCAAGCTGGCGCCCAGCACGAGCCCTTCCGTGGGAATGAGCTTCGATGGCCCGGCCCTGTGCTGCGGATGCCTGGCTGAGAATCCCGAGACCTGCGTGACGCTGGGACAGAGCGCTCTCCTCACTCACCACGACACCGAGACTGACCATTCGGCGAGCCTCACGATGCCCGTTTGCACGCGGTGTCTGTCCCTCTTCACCGACCGGGATTGGCGCTACGGC
Organism: Planctomycetota bacterium; assembly: GCA_031082105.1. Taxonomy (GTDB): domain Bacteria; phylum Planctomycetota; class MHYJ01; order JACQXL01; family JAVHLO01; genus JAVHLO01. The sequence continues at coordinate 1,159 of JAVHLO010000434.1, read as the reverse complement.
GTCAAAGTCGGGGCCTAGGGTGAGGGCGTTGGTCTTGGGCGTGTGGGATTCCCTCACCCCCGCCCTCTCCCAGAGGGAGAGGGGGAAAGCTCCCCTTGGGAGAGGGTTAGGGTGAGGGCGTTAGTCTAGGGCGTGTGGAAATCCCTCACCCCCGCCCTCTCCCAAAGGGAGAGGGAGTAGTAGTTTTATGGAGACTCATGATGTCAAGACCATTGATCGGCGTTGTTGGCGCGGGGTTCGTCGGTGCGACCGCCGCGCAGCGTATTGTTGAAAAAGAGCTCGGCGACCTCATCCTTGCCGACATTATCGAGGGGATGCCGCAGGGCAAGGCGCTCGACCTCGCGCAGACCGGCCCTGTCGAAGGGTACGACGCGCGGTCGAAGGGGAGTTCGACCGTGGACGACCTCAAGGGCTGCGATCTCATCGTGATGACTGCCGGCCTGCCGCGGAAGCCCGGCATGACGCGCGAGGATCTGCTCGAGAAGAACGCCGCGATTGTCGGCGGCGTCGCGGACAAGATCAAGGCGAATTCGCCGAACGCGATAGTCATTGTCGTCTCGAACCCGCTCGACGTGATGACGCAGCTCATGCTGAGGCGCACAGGTTTCCCGAAGAACCGCGTGATCGGCATGGCGGGCGTGCTCGACGCGGCGCGGTTCGCGCACTTCATCGCGGAGAAGCTCGATTGTTCCATCAAGGACGTTCGCACAATGGTGCTTGGCGGGCATGGCGACACGATGGTCCCGCTGCCTCGCTATACGACGGTCTCGAGCATTCCCGTCTCCGAGCTGATCCCCGCGGCGGAGCTCGACAAGCTGATCAAGCGCACGCGCGACGGCGGCGCGGAGATCGTTTCATTGCTGAAGACCGGCAGCGCCTACTATGCGCCGTCCGCAGCGGCCGTGGCGATGGCCGAATCCATCCTGCTCGACCAGAAACGGATCCTCCCGTGCTGCGTGATGCTCGAGGGCGAATACGGCATCAAAGGCGTCTGCGTCGGCGTGCCCGTGAAACTCGGCGCGCGCGGGGTCGAGCAGATCATCGAGCTGAAGCTGAACTCCGACGAGCTCGCTCCGCTGAAGGCGTCCGCCGAGAAGGTCAGGGAGGGGACGAACTATTTGAAAATATGAAGACCGCTGTCATGCCCCGACCGCGGTCG
>JAVHLO010000433.1 GCA_031082105.1 Planctomycetota bacterium | reverse complement strand
GGTCAGTCCCGCCGAAGCGGGACGCCACCCTGGGATCGCGGTTTGCGGCGATTGCGCATACCCTGAAAGGGTTGCATAGGCCGGTATTGAAAGGAACGGAGACAATGCCGCAGTCCCTCGCGAGAATTCATGTGCATATCGTGTTCTCCACCAAAAACCGCGGTCGCCTGCTGAGCGACCGAAAGGCGCGCAACGAGACGCACGCATACATGGCCTCGATCCTCCAATCGTACGATTCGCCGCCGGTACTGATCGGAGGCGCAGACGACCATGCGCATATCCTGTGCGCCCTCTCAAAGAACCACGCGCTCGCAAAGGTGATCGGCGAAACCAAACGCTGCTCCTCGAAGTGGATCAAGACCAGGGGCCGGGAGTATTCCTTGTTTCAATGGCAGAACGGCTACGGCGCGTTCTCTGTGAGCGAATCAATGGTCGCCCGCGTGCGCGACTACATCGCCAACCAGGAAGGCCATCATCTGAAGATGAGCTTCCAGGACGAATTCAGAGGGTTGCTGAGACGGGATGGTATCGAGTTTGACGAACGGTATGTTTGGGACTGAATGCGTGGCCGTGCCCTGCGTGTCGCGTTTCTGCCCTATGTAACCCTTTCAGGGTAACCGGGTCGATTTCTATGCCCCATGACCCAGGGTGGCGTCCCGCGCTGCGCGCGGGACTGACCCTGGGCTGGAATAGGTTGCCCCTTCAGGGTAACCTCTATTGACGTTTGCGTTGCCAAAGAAACCCGCTCTTGTCATTCCCGCGAAAGCGGGAATCCAGGGACCGCCGGCGCGCCCGTGAAAGGGCAGTAGGCGACCGGGTGCCCGGAATCTGAATCGTCACTTGCGAATCAGAGAGGAGTGGCGGCGGAGAAGTGTCGGAACGTGGAAGTGGGACCACGAAACACGGGACCGAAAGCTCGGACTGCCGTTGGCGATTTCATTTGGAGGCCATTCACGAGACCATGGAAAATATCTACAAACCCTACCTCATGACGGTCGAGTCCACCCGGGACGAAGCCCCCGGCGTGACGACGCTCAAATTGAAATTTCAGAACGACGAGGAGCGCAAGACCTTCTTCTCGAAGTACAAGGTCGGCCAGTTCGGCGAGTACTCGCTCTTCGGCGCGGGCGAGTGCACCTTCTGCGTCGCAAGCCCGCCGACCCGGCAGGACTACATCGAGTGCACGTTCCGCAAGGCGGGCCGCGTCACCGGTGCGCTGCAGGAGGTCAACGTCGGCGATACGATCGGCTTCCGCGGCCCGTACGGCAACTGGTTCCCGCTCGAGCAGTGGAAGGGCAAGAACCTCCTCTTCATCGCGGGCGGCATCGCGCTCCCGCCCATGCGCGCGGTCATCTGGAACTGCCTCGACCTCCGCGACTGGTTCAAGGACATCACCATCCTCTACGGCGCGCGCACCGTCCCCGACCTCGTGTACAAGCAGGAGCTCGCCGAATGGACCGCGAGGCCGGATGTCAAGGTGGTGCAGACCGTCGACCCGGGCTGCGACGTGACGGACTGGAAATGCCAGATCGGGTTCGTGCCGACCGTCCTGGACCAGATCACCCCGAATCCGGATAGTACGATCGCGCTCATCTGCGGCCCGCCGATCATGATCAAGTTTACATTCCCCGTCCTCAAGAAGTACAAGTTCGAGGACAAGGACATCTATACGACGCTCGAGAACCGGATGAAGTGCGGTCTGGGCAAGTGCGGCCGCTGCAACGTGGCCAATGTCTACGTCTGCAAGGAAGGCCCGGTCTTCACCTTCACCCAGCTTGCCAAGCTGCCGCCGGAGTACTAGTGGACCTTCTGGACTAGGTTTGCAGGTTCCCCTCTCCCCCCGCCGGGGGGAAAGGGCGAGGGTGAGGGGGGAGCCTGCGCCCGGCTCACGCATAGGCCCGCGGTGGGCAAGATACCGCCCTTTGATCCAGGCGCGAGAAACAGCCGCCGCGTGTCGCTACCCAATTGGGCCCCTGTCGCTACTCGATGAACGAAGAACAACCATTGATGAAACCAGCCGCAGGGACGCAGTCCGCCGCGCCTTCCTGTCCCGCCATTCAGGCCGGCAGCGGGCAGGCGCGAACGCACATCCCCTCGCCGCTCCCGCGGACACGGACACGGTTCCTTTTCATTGTCGCGATCGTGGCGCAGGTGTTGGCCTTGGGGCTGCTCGACTACTACACACATGCGAGGTGCGAGGTTTCATTCTCGATATTCTATTTGTTGCCGATCCTTCAAGCGGCATGGTTCCTCGGCCGCGTGCAGGGGACCGGCATATCTGCGCTCTGCGCGGCAACCTGGTTTGTGTCCGACCGCATTTCGGAGCAGGCGGGCAGCGACCGTCTCATCCCGCTCTGGAACACGATCATGTTGTTCGGCTTCTTTCTGCTCGTCACGCTGCTGGTCGGCAAGGTCGTGGGCCTACTGGAAGAAGAGAGACGACTTGCGCGCACCGATTCGCTGACAGGCGTGGCGAACGGACGGCATTTCAACGAGTCCGCGCAAATCGAGATCCAGCGCGCCAACCGGCACATGCATTCGCTCTCCACCGCGTACATCGACCTCGACGATTTCAAGCGGGTGAACGATACGCTCGGGCACAGCGTGGGCGACGTGCTGCTGCGGGCCGTCGCGGGGACCATCAAGGAGAACATCCGGGCGAGCGACCTGGTCGCGCGGCTGGGAGGGGACGAGTTCGGCATCCTGATGCCCGAGACCGACCAGGAAGGGGCGAAGTCCGCAGTCACCAAGGTGCGGGATCGCGTGATGGACCTCGTCCGCGACCGGAAATGGCCGGTCACGCTGAGCATCGGGGTCGCCACGTGCCTGAGCCCGCAGTGCAGCGTGGACGGGCTCATCAAGATGGCCGACGACCTGATGTACAGCGTCAAATCGAACGGCAAGAACGGCGTTAGGTTCGAGATGACGGCGTAGCAGAATCTCGAGCATCGTGGATTTGCGATTTCGGACTGCGGATCTACGGCGACGGACCCGCAGGAGGCAGCTCCAGCTGCCGACAGATCACGTGGGAGGGCGAGGCTCCCGCCGAGCCGGCATGGTCGCACAGGCGTCCCACCTGTGCCCGTGGAGCGCCGCATCTGGGAGCGCCGGCATCCCTGCCGGCAGTCCGCACAGGCGAAACGCCTCTGCTGCACTCCTGCTAGCCTTCTGTTATTCCCGCGCAAGCGGGAATCCAGCCCAACGCGAGAAACCCTGCCCTCCATGTCATGCCCCGACGCGTCG
>JAVHLO010000432.1 GCA_031082105.1 Planctomycetota bacterium | reverse complement strand
CCTCGACCTTTCTTGGCCGCCGATACTGACGTGATCGGATCGTCTTCAGCGGATCTGGGGCCGAGTCCAGAGAGAATCAAAGCGGCGGCGCTGCCGCCGCACTCCAAAGCCGCATCCTGTGGCTACTTCCGCGTCCATCGGACGACGGGCTCTTTTGCGGCGCGGACCTCGTCGGGGTGGGTCACACAGGTGCTGGAAGGGGCGTGGTGGAAGATGTCCGGCGTCTCCACCGCCTCGCGCGCAATCTGGACCATCGCCTCGATGAAGGCGTCGAGCGTCTGCTTGCTCTCGGTCTCGGTCGGCTCGATCATCAGCGCCTCAGGCACGATCAGCGGGAAATAGACGGTCGGCGGATGAAAGCCAAGGTCAATCAACCGCTTCGCGACGTCGCCCGCCCTCACACCATGCTTCTTCTGCCTGTTCGCGGAAAGGACGAACTCGTGCATGCACGTGCGATCGTGCGGCAGGAGGAAGTGCTTCTTGAGCGCGGTCATGAGGTAGTTCGCGTTGAGCACCGCGTGCTCGCTCGCGCGCCGGAGCCCGTCCGGCCCGAGCGACCTGATGTACGCGTACGCCTTGACGGCGACGTTGAAGTTGCCGAAGAACGCCTTCACCTTGCCTATCGTCTTCGGCCTGTCGTAGTCCAGCACAAACCGGCCTCCCTCGCCGGTCTCTAGACTTCCCGAGGCATCGTGAGACACCTGCATCGCCGGCGACGGCACTCCGCTGCGGCTGCGTGCCTCACTACAAACCTCTCCGTGTCCTCCGTGTCTCTGTGGTGCCCCCCCCTGCGCGGCGACAAGCCGGACACGCGGCGCGGGCAGGAACGGTTCGAGGAACGACCGGACCGCGATCGGTCCGGAACCCGGCCCGCCGCCGCCGTGCGGGGTCGAGAACGTTTTGTGCAGGTTCGTATGGACGACGTCGACGCCGAAGTCGCCCGGCCTTGCGATCCCCATGATCGCGTTCAGGTTAGCACCGTCCATGTAGATGAGCCCGCCCGCCTTGTGCACCTTCTCAGCGACCTCGCAGATCCGCTCCTCGAAGAGGCCGAGCGTGTTCGGGTTCGTCACCATCACGGCGGCGACCCGGTCGGAGAGCGATTTCTCCAGCTCGCCCACGTCGATCAGCCCGTCCTTGCCCGACTTGATCGTCTTCGTGGCCAGGCCGGCTATCGAACAGCTTGCGGGGTTCGTGCCGTGCGCGGAATCGGGCACGAGGACGAGGTCGCGCTTGTCGTCGCCGCGGTCGGCGTGATACGCGCGGATGACGAGCAGGCTCGCGAGCTCGCCGTGCGCGCCCGCCGCGGGCTGGAGCGAGACCGCGTCAAGCCCCATTATCTCGGCGATGCAGCCCTCCAGCTCGAACATCAGCCGTAGCGCGCCCTGGACCATGGACTCGTCCTGGAGCGGGTGTATCTTCAGGAACCCGGCCAGCGCGGCCACCTTCTCGTTCACGCGCGGGTTGTATTTCATCGTGCACGAACCGAGCGGGTAGAAGTTCGTGTCGACGCTCATGTTCAACTGCGAAAGGCGCGTGAAGTGGCGGACGACATCAAGCTCGCCGAGCTCTGGGAGGCCGGGCGGGGCCTTGCGCAGGTGGACGGCCGGGATGATCGACTCGATCGGCTTCTCGGGCACGTCGCACGCGGGCAGGCTTGCGCCGCAGCGGCCTTCGCGGCTCAGTTCGAAGATCAGCGGTTCAACGGGTTTTGGAGGCATACGTTCCTTCAACGAGATTCTTGGCCACAGAGGCACAGAGACACAGAGAAATACCTGGGAATATTCGCGCCGCTCTCAGTTCTGTTGTTCGTGTCTCTGTGCCTCTGTGACTCTGTGGCTATTTTTCCTGCGGCCGTGCCGGGCTGCGAAATCTCTGAATAGAATTATTGAGACAGCCCGCTCACGAGCCTGTCCAGGTCGGCCTTCGTATGGAGCTCAGTAACGGCAAGCAGCATCGGGTTCTTGACACCGGGCAGGTGCGCGGCCAGGTCGAGGCCGCCGACGATACCTTTCGCGCGCAGTCTTTCGTTGATCACAGCGGCCGGCGCCGGGCACGAGACGACGAACTCGTTGAAGAACGGCCGGTTGAAGGCGATCTTGAACCCGCTGAGCGCCGCGATGCGGTCGGCGGCGTAGTGGGCCTTCTGAACGCACAGGTCGGCGACGCCTGCCAGACCCCTCTTGCCGAGCAGGGACATGTAAACCGTTGAACGCAGTGCGCACAGCGCTTCGTTGCTGCAGATGTTCGAGGTCGCTTTCTCGCGGCGGATATGCTGTTCGCGCGTTTGCAGAGTAAGAACGAAGGCTCGCCTGCCGTTGACGTCGACGGTCTCGCCGACGATCCTGCCCGGCAGACGGCGGACGAACTCCATCCTTGCGGCCTGGAACCCAAACGACGGCCCGCCGAACGCCACTTCGTTGCCGAGCGATTGTCCGTCGCCGACGGCGATATCCGCCCCGCAGTTGCCCGGCGCCTCGAGGAGCGCGAGCGAAATCGGCTCACAGACCGCGACGAAGAGCGCGCGGACCGCGTGCGCGGCGCGGCCGATCTCCGTCATCTCTTCGAGGCAGCCGTAGAAGTTGGGCGATTGCGCTATGACGCAGGCGACGTCGTCGCCGAGCCGCTTCGCGAGTTCGCCGTGGTTCGTCGCGCCGTCGACCGCCGGCGCGAGCTCGATCGTACAGCCCGAGTATCGCAGGTAGGTCTTCAGCACGGCGAGATACTCGGGGTTCACTCCGCCGCAGACGACGACGCGCGAGCGCGGGGGCGATTTTGTGGCCGGCCCGGTCTTTTTTTCGACATCCTGCGAGGCGAGCGGGGCGAGGTCGAGCGCCATGAGGGCCGCCTCGGCCATCGCGGTTGCTCCGTCGTAGTGGGACGCGTTCGACACGTCGAGTCCCGTGAGCTCGCAGACTAGCGTCTGGTATTCGAAGATCGCCTGCAGCGTGCCCTGGCTCGCCTCAGCCTGGTACGGAGTGTAGGCGGTGTAGAAATCGCCCCTGCCGGTGATATGGTCTACAGCGGACGGTATGAAATGTTCCGCCGCCCCGCCGCCCAGGAAAGACAGGCGGCCCGGGACGGTCTTGTTCTCAGCCGCGATGGATTCCATCAGTCCGACCACTTCAGGCTCGGACAGCGCTTGCGGGAGGCGTAGTTTGCCCTTCATCACGACGCCGAGCGGGAGGCTGGTGAAGAGATCCTGGATGGAGGAGACACCGATCGCGGCAAGCATCTCTCTTGTTTCTTGGCCTGTGTT
>JAVHLO010000431.1:1765-3260 GCA_031082105.1 Planctomycetota bacterium | reverse complement strand
GTTTCTCGGAAGAAGACGCCACTCCGGCTGCGGCCTGCGTGGCTTACTACAAACTTGACAGTCTGTCGCGCGATGGCGAAGGTTCGTGAATAAGTCGGGCTAAGCGGCAAATCCGAAAATCCGAAGTTTCAGAATCTGTTGGTTGGACACGAACATGACGAGACCTCAAATCGCACCACGTGCAGCGTGGATTTCCGCCTTCGTGCTGCTCGTGTCGATTCTGGCGCAAGGGCCGGCATGGGCCGAGGAGCCCTCGCCCGCTTCGCAACCGGACACGGCCGGCAATGCGCCGCCTCCCGCCGCCGGCGGAACGGCCAATGAGCCCGGTAAGACCCCCGCGCACGCGCCGCTCCTCACCGTGCCCGTCGAGGAGCGATCGCTCTCCAACGGCATCCGCGTCATCACGGTCGAACGCAGGGGCGCGCCCACGATCGCGGCTTGCATCGCGGTCGGCGTCGGGTCCTGCCTCGAAGAACCCGGCAAGACCGGTATCTCGCACCTCCTCGAACACATGATGTTCAAGGGCACCGCGATGCTCGGTACAACGGACTACGAGAAGGAAAAACCGATCCTCGACAGGATCGATGCGTGGATAGAACGGCGCGACGAAGAGAGGGCGAAGGGCGATTCCGCCGACCCGGCAGCACTGGAAAGGTATCGGGTGGAACTGGAGTTCCTCCAGGAGGAATACGCCAAGCTGGCCATACCCAACGAATACCGGCTCCTCTACTCGAAAAACGGGATATCAATGCTCAACGCGAGCACCAACCGCGACGTCACGAGATACTATTGCAGCATGCCCGCGAACGTGATCGAACTCTGGCTGCGCGCCGAGTCCGAGCGGCTCCTCGCGCCGGTCTTCAGGGAGTTTCACACGGAACGCGACGTCGTCTGCGAAGAGCGCCGCCTCGTCACCGAGACGAACGCTGTCGGCGTGCTCTGGGAGAAGCTCAACCTCGCGGCGTACACCGTCCACGGATACAAGTGGCCCGTGATCGGGTTCATGGAGGACATCGCCCGGCTCGGCAAGCGCGACATCGCGCGGCATTTCGAGGAGAACTACACGCCGGACCGGATGGTGATCGCGATGGTCGGCCACTTCAGGACTGAAGACCTTATGAAAGACCTGGAGAAGTGGTTCGGCAGAATCCCCCGGCGCACTGCCGCGACACCGAGCATACCGGAGGAGCCGGCGGAGAGCGGCGAGCGCCGTGTCAGCGTCGAGTTCAAGGCGCAACCCAGGCTCGCGATCGGCTACCGCGCCACCGCGCTGGGCGATCGGGACGGATACGCCCTCGACGTCATCGCGGAACTGCTCACAGGCGGAAACTCGTCGCGGCTCGTGAAATCGCTCGTCATCGACAAGAAGATGTGCTCGTCGATCTCATGCGGCGCGCCGGCGTCCAGGTACCCGGGGCAGTTCTCGATTTCCGCCTCGCCGGTCAGCCCGCACACCTGCGCCGAGATCGAGGCGGAGGTCGTTTTTGAGCTGGGC
>JAVHLO010000431.1:0-1755 GCA_031082105.1 Planctomycetota bacterium | reverse complement strand
GGCTCGCCGCGGAACCGGTTCGTGAAAAGGAGCTGGAGAAGGCGCGCAACCGGCTCGAGACCGCCGTGCTCAGGCGGCTCGAATCGAACTACGACATCGCGATCGCGTTGGCGATCTACGAGCTCAACGCGTCGAACGGCTGGGAATACCTGCGCGACATGATCGACGGCTACTACCGCGTCACCCCGGAAGACATCATGGCGGTCGCCGCGAAGTATTTCGTTCCCGCGCGCAAGACCGTCGCGACCATCGAACCGCGGTAGCGGCGCTGACCCTTTCTGCGGAATTGCTTGAACACACGCGCATTTCGTGATAGGATTCATGGTCTTGGAAAGGGCCGTTCGGGAGCACGGACATTCGATTTTGGATGTTCGATTTTGGATTGGCGGATTCTGGCTTCTGGATTCTGGCCTCTCGGTTTCTTTGTTTGACGTCTTGGACTCGCGAGCGGTGATTCGCGCACGCAAATCGAAGTGTCGTAAATCTAACATCCAAGATCTAAAGTCTAGAATCCAGAATCTCTTGCCTGTTTCTATCTGCGTTTGGGGCGAAGAGCACCGCCGGTGTCAAGAACGGACCGCACAGTATGTCTTGGGCTGGGCCTCTTCATCGGCGCGCTTGCGTTGATGATGACGACCGCGTGCCGGGAGTGGCGCAAGCGCCACCACGAGCTGGTTGCCGCAAGCAAGCGCGGACCGGAATTTCCGCGCGAACTCAAGTTCGAACGGATAAAGGTCACGCTGCCGGACGTGGAATGGGTGGACATGCCGAACGGCGCCGTGCTCTGTCTCCTTCCGAGCTCGCCCGAGTCCAACGGATCGCGGCCCGGTCAGAATGCGGATTGCGCCCCCGCGAATCAAGGCAAGCCGTTCGGCGCAGTCCCGCTCGTTCATGTCACCGCGAGGGTTTTCGCCGGCTCCGTGTGTGACCGCCCCGAATCGAAGGGGCTGGCGAACGTGACCGCCGAGGCGATCCGGCTCGGCGGAAGCCGCAGCCTGACGGGCGAGGCGCTTGCGGAAGAGATCGAGTTCCTCGGCGCAGACCTCGGTGTCTCTGTGAGCGAGGAATGGGTCGACTTCTCCATCTCCGGCCACAGCCGGCATTGCCGGCGGTTCCTGCAGATGCTGACCGGTCTGATCTTCGATCCGGCCCTGCCGGCCGACAAGCTCGATCTCTGCAAGGGGTTGCTCGCCGAGACGTTCCGGCGCGAAAACGACCGGCCCGGCGATATCGCCCAGCGGGAGTTCATGAGGCAGATATTCCCGGACCATCCGTATGGCTGGCGGACCGTCGGCGACGCTGAAACCGTGAAGGCGATCGAGATGGACCAGGTTGCGGCGTTTCACAAGCGGAACTACACCCCGGCCCGGCTGCTCGTTGGCATCGCAGGCGACTTCGACGCCGAATCGGTCAGGAACGAACTGCGAGCGTTGCTGCCGACCGGAGTGATCGGGGAAGCCGAGTCGGATTTCATCCCGAGAGTGCCCGCCGCCGAGCCGGCGCCGGGCGCAGGCATCGTCGCCGCGGCGTATCGCAAACTCCCGCAGACCTCGATCGCGCTGGGGCATCCCGGCGTGGAGCGGAAACACCCCGACTACTTCAAGCTCACGGTGCTCAACGCGTTGCTCGGCGGCGCCACTTCCCGGCTCCGGGACCGCGTGCGGACGAAGCTGGGACTCACATATGCCATCTCGGGCCGCTTTTCGTTCATGTCGGTGGCCGGGTACTTCTCGGTCTCGACCAGCACCAAGACCG
>JAVHLO010000430.1 GCA_031082105.1 Planctomycetota bacterium | reverse complement strand
TGCCCCGACGCGTCGGGGCATGACAGGCTTGAGAGGCTCTTGCAGAGATCGGAGTAGCGGAGGAGACAGGTTCCCGCATTCGCGCGGAGCGAGCCACAGAGACACACGGAGCCACAGAGAGCGTGCGACCAGGGTCAACTCGCTTAACGTCTCTGTGTCCTTTGTGACCCTGTGGCTCTTTTTTTTCTGTGTGCGGCGATTAGGGCGGCGTTGAGACTGTCATTCCCGCGCAAGCGGGAATCCAGGGAACCGAGGGAGATTCAGGACTGTCATTCCCGCGTAAGCGGGAATCCAGAATCTCGCGCAGACAGATTAGTTGTAGCCGGCGTGTAGAGCGGGTGGGCACTGATTCCGTGTAGGGTTCGCAGGCGATGCGGCAATGAAGCTGGGGTTAGGACATACTTGCGGGGCGCTGCTCCTCCTGAGCCTGTCGCTCATGGGCATGCTCATCCTGTCCCTTTCTCCCGTCACCGTATGCGCCCAGGAGCCGCCGGCGGAAGGCAACGCGGACCAGTCCCCGCCCCCTGCGGATGAACAAACCGTCCCTCCGGCTGAACAGCCGACGACCAAGGTCAAGAAGCCGTGGATCACGCTCCTGGATGTGTCGTCGTCCTTCAACGGCGAGAAACTGTCCCTCAAGATCGCAGGCGCAACGTCGCTGCCGGACGGCGCGTTGATCGACTTCGGCGTCAAGCAACAGGGCTTTGCGGCGGACAGCCTGCTCCTCTCCACGCGCGCGATGAACAAGGTGTTCGAAACAAAGGCTGAGCTTGACCGGAAACTCCTGCCGGGGTACTATGTTGTGACCGCCCAGTGCGCGGCGGAACGCCAGGACGAAGCGCTGCGGAGCCAAATGGCGCCCGTCACGAACGTCAAGGCGATATTACCACTCGCCGTCGGAACACCCGAAGAAATCGACAAGCTCAGGGAGACCTCGCTCGAGACCTACGGGAAGTCTGTGGATTTCGTGGCAGACACCTTTGAGCAGATGAAGAAGAAATACCTGGAGCTTGTCGAACTGGGCGACAAATGGGAAGCTGGAAAGCGCTGGAATGCGGAATTTGAGAAGCTCCCGGACGAGATCGCAGAACGGAGAAACGCACTCGAGAACCTTAAAACCCAATACCTCCATCCACCCCTCCCGATGGTTCAATACTTCGTTGTTGAGGGACTATGTCTCTTGGACAGCGTCCATTCGGATCTGACCCATGGACTTGTGGCAGACATACAGCATGAACTTACCGATCCCGGCATCACGCAGATGACCTTCCTTGAGTGGGCCGAGAAGGAGATTTCAGGCTTTCTCAAAGGGATGCAGCTGCACTTCATGATGGAACGCAATGCCGCGTTGCGCGATCTACTTGTTCACCAGGTGAAGGATCTCTTCTTCTTGCTCGAAGAATCCAGGGATGCCTTCGATTCCCTGTCGAAGGGCGAACAGGAGGCCGGAAAGGAAGCGTGGTCCGCGCGCAGGGCAGAATGGGACGCCGAGTTGACGGAGCTGGACAGGACACTGGCCCAGCACAAAAAATCGGAACTGGCGAAGGACTATCCCGAACTGGCGCGCGCGCTGCTGGAGGTGCCGGGAGCGCTACGCGAATTCTGGAAGCTCTGCGGCCTTGTCCTCGTCGACGGCGAACCGCTCCAGAAGCACCTCGATGCGATAAACAACGCGTATCTCGAGGCGTTCAAGCGCGTAGTACCGGTGATGGAGATTCTGGGTTTCAGCAGGGAGGCGTACAACGAGTATATCAACACCTCGAACCGCGAGCCGCGCTGATTGGGTCGCCGGCCGATCGAACGACTGAAGTCGTTACTACGAACAATCGGCGCTCGGCTCCCCGCGCAGATGGAATCGCTGCGAGGCGGGGAGCAGTGACCGCCTTCTTCTGTGTCTTTTGTGCCTTTTTGTGGCCATCAGTTTTGCGGCCGTCAGAGGAGTACACACCCATGAAGCACCGACCTGAGATCATGATCGCGCCGCTTCTCCTGGCGCTCCTGTTCTTCTGCATTGCGCCGACCGTCGGCTACGCGCAGGACCCTTCGGCCGAGGGCAATACAGAGGACCCGCCCGCCGGGGGAGATACGGAGGAAACGCCGCCCCCCACTGAAGACCCGGACGTCGTCCCGGCGGAACAGCCTGAGCCGGTCTTCGAGAAGCCGTGGATTACGCTGCTCGACGTGTCGTCGTTCTTCAGCGGCGATACGCTGACGCTCCAGATAAGCGGGGCGACGTCGCTGCCCGACGGCGCGTTGATCGACTTCGGCGTCAAGCGACAGGGCTTTGCGGCCGACAACCTGTTCCTCTGCACGCGCTCGCAGAACAAGCGGTTCGAGACGCAGTTGATGCTCGGCCAGAAAGTGCTGCCGGGCTACTACGTCGTGACGGGCGCGTTCTCCCCTGACAGGCAGGAAGATCCGATCCGGACGGAACTGGCCGGAGTTTCGAACGTCAATGCGATATTCCCGCTGGTGATCGGAAAACCCGAAGACATCGACAAGCTGAGGGAGACCTCACTCGATTCCTACAAGGAGTCGGTGGATTTCGTCGCACAGAGTTTTGACGCAATCAAGAAGAAGTACCTGGAGCTTGTGGAGCTCGGCGACACATTCGAAGCGGGCAGACGCTGGAACGCGGAGTTCGAGAAACTCCCGGGCGAGATCGCCAAGCGGAGAAACACGCTCGAAAACCTGAAACAACTGTACCTTCTTCCACCGCTGCCAATGGTGCACTACTTCGTCGTAGAAGGACTCTGTCTCCTCGACAGCGTCTTCTCTGAGCTGACCAGCGGCCTTACGGCGGAGATCACCGCGGACATGGTGGCCAAGGGGTGGACCAGGGTGAAATTCCTTGAAGAGGCGGAGAAGAAGATCGTAGGTTTTCTCAAGGGGATGGCCGTCCATTTTGCCATGGAGCGCAACGCCGCGTTCCGCGATCTCCTGGTCCATCAACTAAACCGGCTGTTCTGGTTCCTCGAGAACTCCAGGGATGTGTTCGACGTGCTGTCGAAGGGCGAACCCGGGAAGGGCAGTGAGTACTGGACCTCACTGATGACCAAGTGGGACCCCGAGCTGACGGAGCTGGACAAGGCGCTGGACCAGCACAGGCGTTCGGAGCTGGCGAAGGACTATCCCGAACTTTCGCGCGCGCTGCAGGAGGCGCCGAAGGCGCTGCGCGAATTCTGGAAGCTCTGCGGCCTCGTCCTCGTCGACGGCGCGCCTCTCAACAAACATATCGATGCGATAAACAACGCGTACCTC
>JAVHLO010000042.1 GCA_031082105.1 Planctomycetota bacterium | reverse complement strand
GGCCACGAGAGCCTCTCCATGCAGTCGTAAGACGCCTCTTATATCAAACTTGTACGACCATTTCAAGAAAAACCGGCATTGGCCCCGGCTGGAGCAATTTCGACGGCATCCCGGCCGCTTGCTTGCTTAAGACGGGCGGAGTATGGTAGAATCCACGTTCGGACAGGGAGGGGTGTTATCGTCGGCCGGCGTGCCACGACTCGATTTTGTGTCTCTTGCGGAGGTTGTCCTGATGGTTCACCGTGTGAAGCAGCTTGTTGTGCTCGTCGTCGTGATCGCCGCCGGGTACTACCTGTACACGAAATTTGTGAGAGACTTGTCGGCAAAATCCGACGAGCAGCTCATCGAGATGTACGGCACCGGCGACTTTGCCGACAGTAAGGCGGCCGAGATCGAGCTGGACAGGCGGATGAAGGACAACAAGCTGTCAAACGCCGCGCTCTACAAGCAGTTGGACAAATCCGACGGCGAGATAAAGGGCGCCGCTGCGGAATGGCTGGGCCGGAACCGGACCAAGGACGCTCCGGCCAAGCTGATCAAGGTGCTGAAGGACAGCAGCCCGAAGGCGCGCACGGGCGCGTGTAGAGCCTTCCAGTACCTGCGTTCGAAGGAGGCTGTTGATATTCTCATCAATCTGCTGGAGGACGGGGACGACGATGTGCGTCAGCAGGCGAGCGCCGCGCTGACCCACTACACAGGCGGTGAGGTGAAGTACAAGCAGTTCGGCAAAGCGCAGTGGCGCGAATGGTGGAGCACTGAGAAAAACACGTTCAGGCCGCCGGGGGACTAGCCTGCTGATGCGAAAAGTACTTGACATGCCTGCAACATAATGATAAACTCAAAAATTCGTCGGCGCATTGCCCGGCGGGTTGATCGTCCGGGCGTGCGGAATTCGAGCGGCCCTGTGCGGGCGGGCGAAAGCCCGCCTGTTTTTTCGTTGTCTTGTTCCGCTTGCGGGTTCGGTTCATGAACGGCGACCTTCTCAGGTACGTTGAGGCCATCCACCGCGACAAGGCCATCGGCAAGGATCTCATCTTCCAGGGGATCGAGATGGCCCTCCAGAGCGCGGCACGGAAGCGGTTTGGCGTGCGCAACGAAGTGATCGTGAGAATCGACCGCGAGACCGGCAATATCATCGCCGAAGGGGGTCAGGGCCAGATCGACCCGACCGAGCTCGGACGCATCGCCGCGCAGACGGCAAGGCAGGTGATCATGCAGAAAATCCGCGAGGCGGAGAGGGACGTGCTTTTCGCCGATTTCGAGGCCCGAAAGAACTACCTCGTCAACGGCTCGGTCACGCGTATCGAGGGCAACCAACTCGTCGTCACCATCAGCAAGACCGAAGCGATTCTGCCGAAGAGCGAGCTCATGCCCGGCGAGACCTACCGGGTCGGCGAGCGCATTCGAGCCTTCGTCCTTGACGTCAAGCGCAGAGGAGCGCGCATCAAGATAGTACTTTCGCGCGCGCACCCTGAGTTTGTGAAGGAGCTCTTTCTCATCGAGGTCCCTGAGCTCTCCGACGGAACGGTCCTGGTAAAGGCGATCGCCCGCGAGGCGGGACACAAGACGAAGATCGCGGTGATGTCGACCGATCCCGCCGTAGATCCCGTCGGCGCGTGTGTCGGAGTGCGCGGGGCGAGAATCAGGAATATTACGGACGAGTTGGGCGGGGAAAGGGTCGACGTCATAAAGTGGAGCGACAATTTCGAGGAGCTCATCCGAAACTCGCTTTCCCCCGCGGGCATCACGAGCGTCGAAATCGACGAGACCACAAAGCGCACCAAGGTGTTGGTCTCGAAGGACCAGCTTTCGCTTGCCATCGGCAAACGCGGCCAGAACGTGAGGCTGGCGGCCAAGCTGGCGCAGACAGAGATAGATATCGTCTGCACCGATGATCCCAACGCCGATGTCGAAGAAGCTGAAGAGGGTGTGGACACCGCGGAAGTCGCCGCACCCGGCGTTACGGCTCAAGCCGAGGACGAGGCAAAAGCAATCGCGACAGAATCGAACGGCAGCGCGGAAAAGACGGTCAAGGACGAGGATGTTAAAGACAGTAATGAGGACGGTGATTCGACGTCAACCAAAGCCGCGGCAGGAGAGTAGCTGACCTGCGGTCGGCGATCGGTAGTTGAAAGCGGACATAATGCGCGTATTCGAGCTTGCCAAAGAACTGAGCATCAAGGTCAAAGAGTTCCTGGAAAGGGCTCATAAGGAGGGGTACGCCTCGCTCAAGGGCAACTTCGCGAAAATCGACGCAGGGACCGAGGCCGCACTGCGGCAGCTCTTTGCCCCGAAGCATGTCCCGCCCCGTGTCCGGCTCAAGATGGGCACGAAGGAGTACGTGCCCGGAAGAGTCGTTGCACACGTGCCGGAACCGCCGCCGCAGGTGGAAAAGCCCGCTCCTCCCCCCGTGCGTGACCGAAAGCCGTATGTGCCCCCGGTACCGCTCCAGAAGGCCGAGGTAGGCCAGCTTATCAAGGCGGCCCCTGAGAAACCGGCTCACCATGCGCCGGCGACGCGCACCGTTGCCGGAATCCCGGCCCCGCTCATCAGGACACGACCGCCCATCGGCGTCCATCCGGTCGGTGCGGCCCCACACGCGGTCGAAACCCCGGCCGCCAGAAAAGCGGGCCACGCGGAACCCCATGCCGGCGCAGCGAGGGTCGCCGCCGAACCGGAGCGGAAGCCGGCCGCCGCGCCGTCGCGCGGCGCCAGGAAGGCCGCGCCTGAGACGGTCAGACCCCGCAAGTCAGAAAAAAAAGCCAGGGGCCGGATGGGCCTTGCGCCCGCAGAGGCAGCCGCCCTGCTCGAGAAGACGCTTCAGCTTGCGCCCGCCGCTGAGGGCGAAAAGGAAACGCCGCCGCCGGCCGAGACCAAGCCGCCCGTCGCGCCCGCCGCCAGCACCGTCGAGATCATCGCAGCCCCGGCGCACGAGCCCGTCCAGGTCGCGCCGGAACGCGAAGTCCGCGCCCTCAGACCGCACGA
This sequence comes from Planctomycetota bacterium, assembly GCA_031082105.1. Classification (GTDB taxonomy): domain Bacteria; phylum Planctomycetota; class MHYJ01; order JACQXL01; family JAVHLO01; genus JAVHLO01. The sequence goes on along the minus strand of JAVHLO010000042.1, from coordinate 11,328 downwards.
GGTCGAGTTCTTCTCAAGGTTCAGCGCAGAGGAATCCAAGGACCGCAGGCGCACCAAGGGCGCCTTCCCGCCGGCGCGCGGTCATGTGGAGGAGAAACAGCCGGCGAAAGTGTTCAAGAAACACAAGGAAGATCCCAAACTCGTCCGCAGGGCGTTCATCGAACGGCTTTCGCGCACACGCAAGAAGCCTGCGGCCGCGAAGACGCCCAGCATCAAACTTGAAGTCTGCGTCCCGGTCTCCGTCCGGGACCTGTCGCAGGCCATGGGCGTGAAGACCGCGAGCCTTATCCATAAACTGATTGACGGCGGCACCATGGCGGCCATCAATACGATGCTCGACGAGGAGCAGACCGTCCTGCTCGGACTCGAGTTCGGACGTGAGATCGAGGTGAAGAAGAGGGAAACGCTCGAAGCCAAGCTCGCGCGTATCGCCGCCCCCGCCGTGGGCGACAAGCTCCAACCGAGGGCTCCGATCGTCACAATGATGGGACATGTCGACCACGGCAAAACATCGCTCCTGGACCGTATCAGGCATGCAGATGTTGCCGCACATGAGTCCGGAGGGATCACGCAGCACATCGGCGCGTACAAGGTCGAGCTTGGCGCGCGAAAAGTGGTCTTCCTCGATACGCCGGGCCACGAAGCGTTCTCCAGAATGAGAGCGCGCGGCGCGAATTGCACGGATGTCGTCGTGCTCGTCGTCGCAGCGGACGACGGCGTAATGCCCCAGACCGAGGAAGCCATCGTCCATGCCAAGGCCGCCAACGTGTCGATCGTCGTGGCACTGAACAAAATGGATAAGAAAGAGGCCAATCCGCACAAGGTCAAACAGCAACTCTCCGGGTTCGGCCTGCTGGCCGAAGATTGGGGCGGCAAGACCGGCATGGTGCCGGTCTCCGCAGTTACCGGCGCGGGAATCGAAGACCTCATCGAGCGAATCAGCCTCGAGGCTGAGATCCTCGATTTGAAAGCGGACCCCAGCCGGTCCGCCAGGGCCGCGATCCTTGAAGCGCACCTTGACGAGGGGCGCGGCATCGTCGCCACGGTGCTCGTGCGCGATGGGGTCATGCGGCTCGGCGACGCAATATGGTGCGGGAAGACGTACGGCAAGGTAAGGGCCATGTACGACGACAAGGGCAAAAGGGCGTCGGTCGCGGGGCCTTCCACGCCGGTGCTCGTGACCGGCCTGGTGTCGCTGCCCGAGGCCGGAGACGAAGTGCTCGTTGTTGAGGATTCGCAGGTGGCCAGGGAACTGGCCGAAGCGAAGATCGCAGCCGGCGGTGGCGTGGTCAGCGTGGCGCGCCAGCACGTGACCCTCGAAAACCTGTTCGCCAACCTCGGGCCTGGAAAGGTCAAAGAGGCCAAGATCGTGCTGAAGACCGATGTGGGCGGGTCGCTCGAGGCCCTGCGCTCGTCGCTCGATGTCCTGTCGACCAGCGAGGTCAAGGTTCATGTCGTCCACGCGGCCGTGGGCGCGGTCAACGAGTCCGATGTGACTCTCGCCGATGTGTCCGACGCGCTCGTCATCGGGTTCCGCGTGCCCGTGGAAGAACGTGCGGCGGACCTCGCATCGCAGAGGAAGGTCGATATCAGGACGTATGACGTCATCTACCGGCTCATCGAGGACATGAGCGCGGCGCTTGAAGGACTGCTGGAGCCGGAACGCGTCGAGGTCCATACCGGGACTGTCTCCGTGAAGGAAGTGTTCAGGATCACCAGGGTCGGCAGCGTCGCCGGCTGCATGGTCACTGACGGCAAGGTCGAGAGGTCGGCGCAGATCAGGTTGTTCAGGAACGGCGAGAAGATGTTCGAGGGAAAACTCGAGTCGCTCAAGCGGTTCAAGGACGATGTGAAAGAGGTGTCGGCGGGGCTGGAATGCGGCCTGCGGCTTGCGGGCTTCGACAATATCCAGGCCGGCGATACGATCCAGGCCTTTCAGATCCAGCAGATCGCGCGGAAACTGCGTTCGTAGCCCGGACAGGCAACGTTCTTCCTGAAAAACTCCACACGGTGTCGGATCGCACTGCTGCTCCCGTTCTTGCTCCTGCTCCATCTCCGGAACACCTTGTCCGCGCGCTGTCTTGCGCTGATCATCGCCAACCAAGGTTGTTTCCAGCAGAGGTCCTATTCGTTCGCCGGTTCACGATGACTGTCGGCACTCTTCTTGTAACGGCCGTCGTCAGGGACTCCGGGAGTCTCAAGGAGAAGCGGCGCGTCCTGAAGAGTCTGAAGGACCGAGTCCGCGACAGGTTCAATGTCTCCGTCGCCGAGCTTGGCAGCCAGGACCTCTGGCAGAAAACGGAACTCGGCTTCGCCGCAATCGGCAACGAGGCCCGGTTCGTCGACGGTCTTCTGGCCAACGTATTGAACTACCTGCGCACCACGCAGGCAATTGATCTGGTCGATCACAGCATAGAGTTGTTCTGATGCCTCGAGAATCTCACAGGATTGAGCGTGTTGCGCGCGAACTGCAGAGGGAAGTCGCCGGCATCCTGCTGAACGAGACCGCCGACCAGCGACTCCGGTTTGTCTCGGTCACCAGGGTCGAGCTTTCGCCCGACCTGCGATTCGCCCGGATCTATGTGTCGGTGCTTGGGGACGAGTCGACTCGTGAATCCTGCATGGGGGCGCTGAGACGGGCGAAGCGGTTTGTGCAGTCTCGCGTGAACGCGCGGTTCAAGATGAGGTACGTGCCGGTCATCTCATTCCATTCTGACAGTTCGATCGCCGGCGCGATAGATATCTGCAAGCTCATCGACAGCGTAGTGCCGAAGGAGACGCCGGGCGAAGAGGAGAGCGAGGAAGTGGCCGAAGAAGGACACGCAGAAGTGACCGAAGGGGAACGCGAAGAAGGAGGCGACCAAGGAGAGGTAGAGGCAGACACGAAGGGCGCCGAAAGCGCGGGCAACGAGGATGCGCCTGTGAACGAGGAAGGGGAGACAGATCCCGACTGCGACAACACGGAGGCGCAAGACCACACGGACGGCGCAGGGACGGCAGGGAACCCGGGGAGACCTCGTTCATAGCCGGGGCTGCCCAATTTCGCGGAGATCTTCTTGGACAAGCGCAACGAGCTGCTCTTCGGGATGATTGCGCTGCAGGCGGGCCTCGTCAATGAAAAGCAGGTCGTCGAGTCCGTCGACCGCTGGCTCCGGCATGGTTCCCGGGGTCTTGCCTCAATCCTCGTCGAACAGGGCTATATCACGGCGGGCAAAAAAATAGAGATATCCGCCCTGGTCAAGGAAGTCCTCGCGGAACACAACGGCAGCGTCGAGGAAGTTTTCTCCACGCTCGGGCTCACGCGGAACCTGAACGACACACTCATCAGGAAGATCTCAAAGGCCTGCGCGGAGAGCGACCGACCCACCGAGCTTCTCGGTCTCGCCACGAGCATCGCTACCGCGCAACCCACCGGCCAGCGCCCGCCCATCATGGTAACGCGGGCGCCGGCGGAGAAGTACTCGCTCAAGTCCCAGCTTGGCGAAGGCGGGCTGGGCACCGTGATCATGGCAACCGACAACGACATCGGTCGCCCGGTCGCCATCAAGTTCATCCGCCGCGGAGTCTCACCCGGCTTCGTGGAGCGTTTCCAACGCGAGTCCATCATCACAGGCAGGCTCGAGCATCCCAACATCATCCCCGTCTATGACGTCGGCGCGATGGATATCCCCGATCCGGCCTCGATGTCGGGCCTCGGCGGGCAGGGCGGAACCGGGCCCGGCGCAAGCTCGGCCCCGCCGCCCGGAAACGGAAGCCGGGCTGAGGACACCAAGGGAATGAAGGGCCGCGGCGAGAAAGACGCTCCGCAAAGCCGGCTCTATATGGCGATGAAGCTCGTGCGGGGGCGTGATCTAAACGCGATACTCGCGGCAATCCTTGCCGGCGACCGGGAAACCACCCGGCGCTGGTCGCCGCGCCGGCTCGTCGAGGCCTTTCACTCGATCTGCAACGCGATCGCCTACGCGCACAGCAAGGGCGTCATCCACCGCGACCTCAAGCCGTCGAACGTGATGGTCGGCGAGTTCGGCGAGGTGCTGGTCGTTGACTGGGGACTCGCGCGCGTGCAGGGCGAAAAGGACATCCACGAGCGCAGTCTCGCGCAGAATCCCGCCTTTCACGGCTCGGCAGTGCTGTCGAGCGACAGCCGCGCCTCCTCGTCGTCATCGCGCGACACGTGGCATCACACGGTCGAAGGCGCGGTTATTGGCACGCCGCAATACATGCCGCCGGAACAGGCCTTGGGCCGCATCTCTGAGCTCGACGAGAGATCCGATATCTACTCGCTCGGCGCGATCCTCTACGAGATTTTGACCCTCTGCAAACCTTTCGAGGGTCAGTCCTCCGTCGAAATCCTGCGCAAGGTCGTTGCCGGGGAGATCATGTCGCCTGCGAAACGCATCGAAGCCGAACGCGAGACGTACAGGCGATTGATGAGATCGGAAACGACCGCATCGAAGTCCGGTCCGGCCCCCGCTCTACCGGAAGATGACGCGCTTTCGGCCTGCCCGGAGGCGCTCAGGAGAAGGAACATTCCGGCCGAGCTCGAAGAGATCTGCATGCGCTGTCTCAGAAAGAACAAGGAAGACCGCTACAGCACCGCGGTGGGACTGGCGGACGAGATCGCCGCATACCTCGAAGGCGTCAAGGAACGTGAGCGCAGACATGAACTGGCCGAATCGGCCGTCGTCCAGGGACGCGATTTCATCAAGGCGTACTTCCGGCTGAAAGAGAACCTGGACGCGGAGAAGAAGCGCGCGCTCGAGGCGAGCGGAAAGTTGAAGCCCCACATGCCCATGCCGGAGAAGCGCAAGCTGTGGGCGATCGAAGACCGGGCGATTGCCGCTGAGCGCTCCATCGTCCTCTGCCTCAACGACGCCATAGGCAAGTTCATGGAGGCGATCGGGCACGAGCCCGACAACAAGGAGGCGCGAAAGGGGCTGTGCGAGCTCTACTGGGACAGGTTCATCGCGGCGGAGAATCGCGGCGATGAGATGGATGCGACCTACTACGCCGGCCTGCTCCTCGCCTACGGCAGGGAATGGTACATTGGCCGACTCAAGGGTAATGGAATCCTGACGGTCCGGACCGGCGGCTACGAGTGTGATTGCCTTCAACTCGCCCGGGCAAAGCCAGCCGCCGACAATGCGGCGTCGCCTGCGTCAGGCCCGGAACGTCCGGGCGCGGCCGGCGCGGGGTCCGCCGGTGGTCCAATCACACCCGCCGGACTGCACGTGGAGTTCCGCACCGAGGAGATGGGCGACTGCACGTGGGCCGGTGACCGGGTCAAGGACCGGGAGCGGCTCTGGATTCCGCGGATTCTGCAGTCTGGAGGGACTCGGTATGGCCACACACCGTCCTGTTGTATCCGGGATCTGGACGGGGTCGACGTATGGATCTTTGTCTACGAAGAGATCGACCGGATACTCCTCCCACGCTTCCCGACCGCGCTGGCAACATTGATCGGCGGGGACAAATCTCCCGACACTGTTGCTCGGTCGGGTTGGGACCCCGGGGCCGACAGGTCGTTGTCGAAGGACGCGCCGTTGACCCCGCAGGCATCGTCCGGACTGTATCTCGGCAAGACGCCGCTCGGACCGATGAGCCTTCCACCTGGTAGTTACTTGCTGCTGCTCCAGAAGGAAGGGTACATGCCCCTCCGGTATCCCGTCTTCATCCGTCACGAGAACAGGATCGAGCGAGTCATCGCCATGTATCGGCCCGAGGACTGTCCCACCGGGTTCGTTCAAGTGCCCGGGGGCGAATATTTGCATGGGTGGACTCAAGGATCGACAGGCGAGCTGCACCCACGTGAGCTTCCTGATTTCTTCGTAGCGAGGTTCCCGGTCACCTGCGCGGAGTATCTTGAATTCCTCAACGACCTTGCGCGCTCCGATCTGGAAAAGGCCAGGAGACACGCACCGCGCGCCTCGGAGCAGGCGGCCCCGTACTGGGAACCTGACGAAGCCGGCGTCTTTCATCTGCCGCCGCCCGGCGAGAAGAAACTCCCAGGCGGCGGAGTCACGCAAGACTGGCAGCTTCAATGGCCGGTTGTCTGCGTGAGCTGGTTCGATGCGCTCGCCTACTGCGAGTGGAAATCGGCAAAGGACGGAAGGCTCTACCTGCTGCCCACGGAAGGGCACTGGGAGAAGTCCGCCCGGGGGACGGACGGGCGCAAGTATCCCTTCGGCAAGCATTGCGATCCCACGTTCTGCAACATGAACAGCTCCTTTCCTGACGGGAACCGGCTCGTCACTATCGAGGAGTTCACGCTCGACGAGTCGCCGTATGGCGTGTGCGGACTCGGCGGGAACAAGAAGGAGTGGTGTCTGAACGACGGCGGACCGCCACTGCGCAACTGGCGGATCATGCGCGGCGGCTCGTGGAGCAACGACTCCTACGGTTGTCAATCGTGGGTACGATTGGGGACCGACCCGCACACGGTCCGCGCCTCACTGGGCTTCCGCCTGATCTCGCCGTGCTTTGCGATTGACTGATGTGCGGAGGCTCGGTTCTCGCAAACCGAACCGCGCGCGTCAGCGTGCGACCGGTCAGGGCAAATGGCCGCTCCATCACGGTCGCGGCTCGGATGCCGCTCGACAGGAGCCTTGCGCTTCCAGGAAAGCCGCCGGCAAGTCCGCAATCCGAGCCTTGCTTTTCCGCACGCGCGCTCACTCACACGCGCTATGGTATGCCGAAGACTTGACTTCCTATGCGGCGTGTTCATATAATGACGAGAACAGTGTGCATCACACTGTGGCATCGCCATGTTAGCTGTTCTGAACAACAGATATGTCCTGCGCGAACTGCTTGGACGCGGCGCAATGGGAGCGGTCTTCCTTGCCGAAGACAGGCAGCGCGGCGGCGCGCTCTGCGCACTGAAGGCCCTCCACCGATGGCGGCAGTCGCAGGCGAGCCCCGGCCCGGTCCCGCCACAGGCGGGTCCGTCTGCGCCGGCCGGAAGACGCGACGCGCCATCCGCTCAACAGCCCACGCATCCGTATCAGGTCGCCGACTCCGACGGACCGGGCAAGGGATCGGCGGCCGACCGACTCGCAAGCTTCAAGCGCGAGTTCCTCGTGCTGGCCGGTCTCAGACATCCCAACCTGGCCGTAGTCCACGACTTCGGCGAGGTTGCAGGAGTGGAGTTCCCCGGGGGCGTGCATAGCGCCCTCACGCCCTCCCTCTCTCAGGGGGAGAAGGCGGGACGCGGAGGCGCGGAAACAAACGCGGCCTCGACCGACATGCCCGTCGCAGGCATGCCTTTCTACACTATGGAGTTCGTGCCCGGGTCGGACCTCCTCACGGCGACGGAAAACGCCTCTTTCGAGCGCATCGCGGAATTCTTTGCCCAGGTCTGTGCGGGGCTCGAGTTCATCCATGGCAACGGCATTCTCCACCGCGACCTCAAGCCGGGGAACATCCGAGTCACGACGACACCGGGCGTCTCCGGCGGCACCTCGGTCGTCAAGATACTGGACTTCGGAATGATGGGCGGTCTTTCGCCGAACGAAACTCCGGAGCGGCGCGGTACGGTCGCCTACATGCCTCCCGAGGTTCTGCGCGGTCTGCCGGTAGACGCGCGATCGGACCTGTACTCGCTCGGAGTGGTCCTGTACCAGGTCCTTGCGCGCCGGCTGCCTTTCGCCGCCGATTCGCCGTATGAGTTGATCAAGAAGCACCTCGAAGAAGCGCCCGTGCCGCCTTCGAATCTGCGCCCGGGGGTGCCGCAGGATTTGAGTCTGCTTGCCGTCCGACTGCTGTCGAAGGAACCCGCGAGGCGACCCGGCGATGCCGCCGGGGTGGCCGGCGAACTCTTGCAGGCGTATCCGCAGAGCGGGTCCGCCGCGGTTGCCAAGGAGCTGCGCGGCCGTGTGTTCTCGAGCCAGTTGATTGGGCGCGACAACGTGCTCGATTCCCTCCAGCACGCGTTCGACACGATCGTCTGGCCCGCGCTGTCGCGGCAGGCCGCGAGCTCCGGCGCCGGCCCGGCCGGGTCGGTCGCCCTCGTGCGTCCCCACGCAGGCCGGATCGCCGGGAATGGAACCGCAACCGGCGCCATCTGTTCCGTGGGGCTCGTCTCCGGGACCAGCGGGACCGGCAAGAAACGGGTCGTCGAGGAGTTTCGCAGCAGGGTCCAGGTGACGGGCGCGTGGACGCTCACCGCGTCCTTCAGCGAGGCATCAGGCCTGCCCTTCGGCGGCTTCGCTTCGCTCGTACGACAGGCCGTCGATGTGGCCGGTAGAAACGCTGAAGAAGTGGCCAAGTACCTGCCCGACCTCTCGCTCGTCCTCCCGGAACTGGGCGAGTCGTGGGACGACCACGCCGCCGGCGGGTTTTCGGGCAGGGCAGGATCCGACGGACGCGGCTCGCGTTCCCAGGCCGGCGCGGTGAAACCCGGAAACGGCGGCGGGCTGGATGAACCGTCCGGCCCGCTCGGTCCGCCGGTGCCGTTCGGGCGGATGCGGGCGCGACTTGTGAACCGCATCGTGAACTTTTTTCTCGAGCTCGCGGAGAGATTCCCGATGGTGCTGTTCCTGTATGACGCCCATCGTATGACCCCGCTCGAAGCGGAAATGCTCGCCTTTCTCGCGAGACGATTGAAGAACGTCCTTCCCGGCGGCGGCGCGCGGGTCCCGCCCGTCATGGTCGTTGCGACATACCTCAGCGACGGTGCGGTGGACGAAGATGTGAAACAGCATCTGGACAGGATGGTCTCCGAGGGCGACGCGGCGGAGCACCGGCTCGGGCCTCTGTCCGAAACGGAAGTGGGGCAGCTCCTGTCCTCCGCGTTGCGCCTCAAGCATGTTCCGCGCGAATTGCTCTCCGCGGTCGTCAGAGGGTCCGGTGGAATCCCGCTGCTCGTCGAAGAGATCGCGATGTGCCTCGTCGAGGACGGCGCCATCCGGCTTGAAACCGGTGAATGGAAATGCGACCTCGGCAGGATCCCGCAGTTCCCCGGCCAGGTCGGACTCGCCGACCTCGCCGCGCAGAGGATCGAGAAGTTCAGCCCGGAAGAGATACACATCGCGGAGACCCTTTCCGCGTTCTCCGGCGCGGTGCCGCCGAGCGTGGTCCTGCGCGCAGCGGGCTGCGCCGCGGACGGAGCCGAAACCTTCTCCTGGGAGAACGCGTTGCGCGACCTCGGGACCAAGGTGATCGTCCGGTTCGAACACATGTGTTCGAGCGCCGACCAGAAATGCGGTGCGTGCTTCGAATCGGTGCTCGTGTCGTTCGTACACAGGCGGCTCAAGGATCTTGTCTATAACCGGCTGAATCTCGCCCGGCGCATGCGGCTGCACGACGCGATCGCGCGCGCGTTGGAGGATCATCAGTTCGAAGCGGCGCGCTCGGCTGAAGACGGGAACAGGCTCGTCGGACCAGGAACGGCATCCGCGGGGACCGGTGCCGCACAGCGAAGCAAAGAGCCTGCCCACGAAGGCGGGCAGGATGTCTGGCGGACAGGCAAGTCCGGGATATTCGGCGAGAGCATCGGGCTGCATCTCATGAAGGGCTCGACGCCCATCCGCGCGCTGCCGTACCTTCTGCGCGAAGCGGAGCAATGTCGCCGCTCCTTTGCGAACGAGAAGGCGCTCGAACTCTTCTCCGCCGCACTCGCGCTGACCGCGGTCGACGACCATCGTGCGAAGCTCGACATCCATTCGGCGATGGCGGGACTGGAAACGCTGCTCTGCAGGTACGACGACGCCATCCGCAGCCATGCGAACGCAATGAGGATGGTCTTCGCGCTCAGGTCGGTGCGGTGCGGCGATGACGCATCGAATCGGCCGTCATGCGCGGACGACCCGTCGTGGCACGGCACGGCGGCTTCGACACTTGCCGGCGCGGTCGATACGTATTTGCGCATGGGCGCGTGGGACAAGGCCGGCGCGGCGGCGGATAGGGGACTGGCCCACCTCGCCGCGATCGGTCGGGGCGGCGCTCCCGGCCCTGTCGCGATGGAATCCGGATCGAGGATGCGCGTGCGGCTGCTCTTCTCGAAGGCCTGGCTTGCCTCTCAGCGCGCCCGCTGTACGGAATCCGTCTCGTACGCGCGGGAGGCCTTGCCGCTCGCGGAACAGCTCGGCGACCCCGATATGAAGGGTGCGATCCACAACGTGCTCGGAATCGCGAATATCTACGGCGGCGATTTCACAGATGCCGCGAAGAACCTGAAGCAGGCGATCGCCCTGCGCGAGGCGGCCGGCAACATGCAAGGCTTGTGCGACAGTCTCAACAACATGAGCATCCTCCACAGCTACGCCGGCGAGCTCGAAGGCGCACTGAGCGAGCAGGAGCGGATTCTCGGGCTGCGTCGCGAGATGGGCGACCTGTGGGGCGAAGTGCTCGCGCTCAGCAACATCGGCGTGATGTACGATGAGAGCGGCGACACCAGGCGGGCGTTGGAGTTCTTCCTCAAGAGCCTTGAGATGCGCTGCATCGCGGGTATGGAACACGGGTTCGCCAACTCGCTCCTGAACGTGGGCAGCGCCAGGCTCAAGCTCGGCCAGTACACTGAGGCGTTCTCCTGCTGGAACAGGGCGCTGAAAATCTACTCCGAGAAGGGCGACATCCAGGGCCAGATCAGCGTGTTGACGAACCTCGGCGACTATCACCGCGTCATGGGTTCGCTCGACCAGGCGGCGCTCATGGTCTCGCGCGGGCTGGACATGGCGCGCGCCGCGGGTCTGAAACCGGAAGAGATCGAGCTGCTGCGTGTGCAGGCGACGATCATGGACGCGCAGTTCAGGACCGAGGACGCCATGTCGTCCGTCGCGCGCGCCTTCGAGCTTGCGACGGACATGGGCGCTCGCGCCGAGGCGGTGCGGTCGAGGCTCGAGATGGCCCGCCTGCTCGCCAACGCGAACAGCCTTGACAAAGCGGCCGCCGTCGCGCGGGAGATCGTGCTCAATCGACACAACGTCTCGATGACCGATGTCATGGCGCAGGGCTACGCGGTGCTTGCCCGGGCCGCAACCGGAAAAGAAGCAAAGAGGGCTGCGGAGGAAGCGATCCTGCTCGCGTCCGAAAGCGGGCTTGCGGATACTCAGTGTGAGGCGCTCCATCGGCTCGGAGTCATGCTGGCGGAGGAGGGCGACAAGGTCGAGGCCGGCGCGAAGTTCTCGGCCGCGCTCGATACGCTTGCGTCTCTCCTCGAAAACGTCCCGCCTGAGTCATCGACCTCGTTCCTGCAGGCGCCGAGATGGGCGCGGTTGATCGAGTCCGCGGCCGCGCAGCCCGAGGAGCTGGTCAAGGTCCCCGACACGCTCGAGGCCGTTTTGCGTACGGCGCGCGACTGTGACCGGGCCGCGCGGGAGGCCGCCAGCGAAG